>SXOM01000260.1 GCA_005776735.1 Pseudomonadota bacterium | reverse complement strand
GAAGGGCGCCCCGCGCGCCGCTCCCCGAGCACGAGCGGGAGCCCCGCCGCGTCGCCCTGCAGCGGCCCGCCCCCGAAGACGGTCGCCACGACGGTGCCCGGCATCGCCCGCGCGTGCGCGAGCACCAGGCGCTCGGCGCCGCCGCTGGACAGGTCCGGGAGCACGTGCAGCAGGCGTGGCACAGCGCTTGCTTATCTCCCGGTCGCACCCGCTGAACCCTGCTGCGCTCCCCGGAGATCCCCATGGCCCGCTCGCTCAATGTCAAGCACGTAGAAAAGCCCGGTACCTCGCCCCTGATGAACGTCTTCCTCGCGTTCGCCGCGGGGTGGATGATGCTCGGCGCGGTCGTCTCGAGCTACGCCGGCTCCTGATCCGCAGCCGGCGCCGCTATCGAGGGTAGCAGCGCCGCGACGAAAGATAGAGTTGGCCGCCCGGGGGCGCCGTCGCCCCGGCGGTGCGTCGCGCGCCGGACCCTGCCGCCTTCCGGCCGGTCGCGGCGCGACGCCCTACCCGCGCTTGGCGAGGAACCGCTCCACCTGGCCGATGATGTCGCGGTCGGGCACGCTCTCCCAGTCCTTGAGGAACGCCGCGTTTCCCTTGTCGGTGAGCGGGTGGCTGTAGAGCTGCTTGTAGACCTTGAACGGGGCGGTGCACACGTGCGCGCCGGCGAGGGCGGACGCGACGATGTGCATCGGATGGCGGATGCTCGCGGCGAGCACCTGGGTCTGCAAGTCAGGGTAGTTGGCGTAGATCTGGACGATCTTGGCGATGAGGTCCATGCCGTCTTCGCTCACGTCGTCGAGCCGCCCGACGAAGGGGCTGATGTACGTCGCGCCGGCCTTGGCCGCGTAGAGCGCCTGCGCCGCCTGGAAGCACAAGGTGACGTTCACCCGGATGCCGTCGTCGGCCAGGGCCTTGCAGCACTTGATGCCCTCGATCGTGAGCGGCACCTTGACCACCACGTTGGGGTGCACCTTGGCGAGGAGGCGGCCCTCCTTGATCATCGTCGGGGCGTCGGTGGCCACCGTCTCGGCGGACACCGGCCCGTCGATCAGGTTGGCGATCTGGTAGATGGTGTCGACGAAATCGCGACCCTCCTTCGCGATGAGCGACGGGTTGGTGGTCACCCCGTCGAAGATGCCCCAGGTGGCGCCTTCGCGGATCTCGTCGAGGTTTGCGGTGTCGAGGAACATCTTCATGGTGGCGGCTCCGGAGCGCCGTTCTACGACGCGCGAGGGGGGCGGGCAAGCGGGTTGCGGAAGGGCGCCCACCGCAGGGAGCGCGGCGCGGGCCAAGGGCAGGTCGGCGTAGCGGGCGCCCGAGCGGGGATCCCGCGCGGCCGGCGCCACCTCGACCAGCGGGATCAGCGCGAACGCCCGCTCGCGCAGGCGCGCGTGGGGCACCTGGAGCGCGGCGGTCCGCCGTGTGACCCCCGCCATCCACAGCAGGTCGAGGTCGAGGACACGGTCGGCCCAGCGGCGCGTGGGCCGGCGTCCGAGGCGGGCTTCGATGGTGCGCAACCCCTCGGCGAGCGCTTCGGGCGACAGGGCGGTCCGCACGCGCACGGCCGCGTTGAGGAACGCCGCCCCTGCGACGCCGCCCGCCGGGGCCGACCCGTACACGCGGCTGCAGCGCTCCACCACGATCCCCGGCCACACCGCGAGCAGGCGCACCGCCGCTTCGAGCGTCGCGGCGCGGTCGCCCAACGAAGCGCCGAGGCCGATGACGGCTACCGTCGGCGGATCAGCTTCCACTCGGCCCGCTCGGCGTCCCGCCTCCGTTCGTGCTCCGCGCCCTGGCTGCGGACCACGCCGTCGGCCCCCACCACCCACGCGTCCCCGCGCGGGTTGGCCGGGAGCGCATGCCCGAGCCCGGCGAGGGCGTCGGGCGACCCCAGCGGCACACCTTCGCGATCGTAGAACGCCACGCAGTCCTTCGCCCACGTCGCGACGACCTCGTCGTGGACGAGCTTGGCGCGCTGCGCCTGCAGGTCGGCGACCACGGCGGGGTCGGCGGCCTCGGCGAGCTGCTCGTCGAGGTAGGCCAGGCCGGCGCGCCGCTGCCCGGCGTCCGACAACATCGCCGCCGCCGCGGCGGCGTACCAGCGAGGCGCGCTCGCCCGCTCGGCGGCCCGCTTCATCCACACCGCCGCTGCGGCGGGGTCGTGCACGAAGAGCAGGTCGTTCATGCCACGGGACATCGGACACCAGTGGTCCTCCGGCCGCTCGTCGGTGCACCGCTCCAAGAGCGCCGACGACGCGTCGACCTGGCCCAGCACGCGCAACATCCCGCTGCCATAGTGGTACGGCGTGGACCACCGCGGATCCAGCGCGGTGATGGTGTCGATCATGCGCGCGAGCCAGTCGACCCAGGCGGCGTCCTCCGCTTCGCTGAACCGCTCCCCGAAGAGCAGCACCGCGCGCACCCACATCAGGTCGGCGGCCACCTCCTCGAACCCGCTGCTGGCCGCGCGCACCCCCTCGGGCGACGGCACGAAGACCAGGTCGGTGTCGAGCACCCGCTGCGCCCGCGTCGAGTCCGAACGCGGCTGCGCCACGGCGAGCGTGGCGGCACCGAGGATCACGAGCCCGAGGAGCGGTCGGATCGACATCCGCCGCTAGTAGTTGTCCTCGTGCCCCGCGTCGAGCGTGGTGTTGGTCGACGACGTGGCGCGGTAGCGCGCTTCGGTGCCGTCCCCATCGACGTCGCAGTAGCCGTGCACGTTGAAGTCGTCGTCGGTCACGCCGGCGACCGCGTACGAACCGCGCACGTTCCCGTCCGGCTCCCAGCTCAGCCGGGTGAACGCGGTGTTGGTCGCCCAGGCGCGCGGCGTCTTGCCCGGCGTGGTGTCGGGCGCGTCGACCGCGTTGAGGTAGGTGTCGTACGCGGCGGCGTAGGCGAACTCGGCCGTCTTGATGGCGTCGACGTTACCGGGGATCTCGGCGCGCTTGGACTTGAGCTGCATCCTGGTGAAGTTGGGGATCGCGATCGCGGCGAGGATGCCGATGATGGCGACGACGATCATCAACTCGACGAGAGAGAAGGCGCGGCTGAAACGCATGGGAGACCACCCGGGGAAAAGGTTGAGGGGTTGTTGCAAAACGGGCACGGGCCCCGTGCGGGGCCCGTGCAGGTTGCACCGAAGTGCGCTCGCTCTAGTAGACGTCTTCCTCGCCAGCGGCGAGCGTCGTGTTGGTGGAGAGCGTGTTGGAGTAGTGGACCGAGGTGCCGTCGCCGTCCACGTCGCAGTAGCCGTTCGCGGTGAAGTCGGTGTTGGAGGAGCCGGTCACCGAGTAGGAGCCGCGGACCTCGCCGTCCGGCTGCCAGGAGAGGCGCTTGAAGTCGGTCGCGGTGTTGTCGAAGGCCTGGGGGGTCTTGCCGACCGTGCCCGGGTTATCGGCCGCGTCGATGAACGCGTCGTAGGCCGCGTCGTAGGCCATCTCGGCGGTCTTGATCGCGTCGACGTTGCCGGGGACTTCGGCGCGCTTCGACTTGAGCTGCATCTTGGTGAAGTTGGGGATCGCGATGGCGGCCAGGATGCCGATGATGGCGACGACGATCATGAGCTCGACGAGGGAGAAGCCCTTGTTCTGACGCATTGTGTGCTCCGTTCGGTTGGGGAGAGTCCCTGGCACCGTGCCAGTCGGCCTGTCATAGTGCAACCCCCGTGCCAACGGACGATCCTCGATCCTTTTCGCGGTGCTGACAATTCGCGTCACCTGTCGAGGTGACGGATTTTGTCACCTGTCGCGGATCGTCACTCGTCGTCACTCGCGAGGCCGAGCTTGACCAGCCGGTACCGCAGCGAGCGGAAGGTGATCCCCAACAGGCGCGCGGCCTGGGTGCGGTTGCCGTTGGCGGCGACGAGCGCCGCCTCGAGGTAGCGCCGCTCGAGGGCGACCAGCCGCGCCTCGAGGTCGATGCCCTCGTCGGGGAACGCCTCTTCCTGCGTCTCTTCGACGCCCGGCGCGAGGCCGCCCTGCAGGCGCTCGGGCAACGAGGCCGCCGTGAGCAGCGTGCACTGCTCGAGCGCGACGGCGCGCTCGATGATGATCTGCAGCTCGCGCACGTTGCCGGGGAAGGTGTACCCACGCAAGAGGCGCTGCACCTCGGGCGTCGCGCCGCGGACGGCCTTGCCATACTCCTCCGCGAACTTCTTCACGAAGTGCTGGGTGAGCACGGCCACGTCGTCCCCGCGCGCGCGCAAGGGCGGCATGTCGATCTGCACGACGTTGAGCCGGTAGTAGAGGTCTTCCCGGAACCGCCCCGCCTTGACCTCGACGGCGAGGTCGCGATGGGTCGCGGCGACCTCGCGCACGTCGTCCGGCACCTCGTCGCTGGCGCCCACGGCCACCACCTTGCGATCGGCGAGCACACGCTAGTCGTTCTCCTGGGCGG
>SXOM01000259.1 GCA_005776735.1 Pseudomonadota bacterium | reverse complement strand
GGCGGAGCCGCCTCCCGAGCGGCGTACGATCCGCCCCGGGGCCCGCCACGCGCGGCTCGCGCCCGGCCGCGGGCTCGCGCTCGCCTGGCACGGGTGCGGGTTCACCGGCAACGGCGAGGCGAAGATCCGGGGCAAGGTGGCGATCGAGGTGCGCGGGCTCCAGCTCGCGGTCCTGTCGTCGTCCACCGACATCGGGCAGGGCACCGACACCCTGTTCCCGATGATCGTGGCGGAGACCCTGGGTATCGACGCCACGCGGGTCTACAACGCGCCGCACGACACCGGGGTGGTCCCCGACAGCGGACCGACCGTGGCCAGCCGCACGGCGATGGTCGTCGGCGGCACCTGCCACAAGGCCGCCGAGCGCCTGCTCGCCACGCTCCGGGCGCGCCTCGGTCCGGGCGACTTCGACGCGCTGCGCGCCCGCTGGGACGAGGCCTGGGGCCCGCTCCGGGTCGAGGAGACCTACGAGGTCGACGCATCCGTGGTGTGGGACGCCGACACCTACCAGGGCGACGCCTACCCGACGTTCGGCTGGTCGTGCGTCATCGTCGACCTGCGCGTCGACCTCGACACGGGCGAGGTCGTCTACGATCGCGTCGTCACGGCGACCGACGTGGGGAAGGCGCTCTGGCCGGTGTCGGCGAGCGGCCAGATCGAGGGCGGCACGCTCCAGGCGCTCGGGTGGGCCACGTGCGAGGAGGTCGTGATCGACGCGCAGGGCCTCATGCGCAACGCGCGGCTCACCAACTACATCATCCCCACGGCGCTCGACGCGCCGGAGATGGTCACCGAGCTGGTCGAGATCCCCTACGCCCAGGGGCCGTTCGGGGCCAAGGGCATCGGGGAGATCCCCATGGACGCGCCGGCCGCCGCGGTCGCCCAGGCGATCGAGGCCGCCACCGGCGTGGTGCTCGACCAGCTCCCGATGAGCCCGGAGCGGGTGCTCCGCGCGATGGAGGGCACATGAAGGTCCAGTTCACGTGCAACGGCCAGCCGGTCGAGGTCGAAGCGGCGCCGACCGCGCGTTTGCTCGACGTGCTCCGGGAAGACCTCCGCCACACCGGCACCAAGGAGGGCTGCGGAGAGGGCGAGTGCGGGGCGTGTACGGTCCGCATCGACGGCAAGACGGTGATGAGCTGCCTCGTGCCGATCTTCCAGGTCCACGGCACGGCCGTGCAGACCATCGAGGGCCTGGGCGCCGAGGTCGTCCACCCGGTGCAGGCCGCGATGTTGGCGTACGGCGGGGCCCAGTGCGGCATCTGCACCCCGGGCCTGTGCCTGAGCGCCGCCGCCTGCCTCGAAGAGGTGTCCCACCCCTCGCGCGAGCAGATCCGCCTCGCGTTGGCCGGCAACCTGTGCCGGTGCACCGGCTACCAGAAGGTCGTCGACGCCGTGGCGGCCGCGCTGGGCCAGGAGCCCGGATGAGCCACGTCGACGTCCCGGTCTACCGGCCCCGCTCGCTGGACGAGGCGGTGCGGCTGCGCGCCGAGCACCCCGAGGCCACCGTCTTCGCCGGCGGCACCGACCTGATGGTGTACCTCGAGGCGGGCATCGTCCGCCCCGTCGCGATCCTCGACCTGTGGGGCCTGCCCGAGCTGCGCAGGCTCCGCTCGGTCACCGGGGGGCAGCTCTACGGGGCGGGGCTCACCTGCACCGACGTGATCCACGCGCCGAGCACCCACCCGCTGGTGCGCGACGCCGCGTCGACCGTGGGCGCCGCGCAGATCCAGAACCGCGCCACGCTCGGCGGCAACATCTGCAACTCGTCGCCGGCGGGCGACACGCTGCCGGTGTGGCTCGCGCTGCGGGCCGAGTTCGAGCTGATGAGCGTCCACGGCACGCGCCGGGTGCCGGCGGCGCACTTCTGGCGCGGCTACAAGCAGACGGAGCTGCGCCCCTACGAGCTGCTCGTCCGCATCCTGGTGCCGCCGTTGGCCGGGCACATGCACTTCCGCAAGGTCGGGACGCGCATGGCGCAGTCGATCTCCAAGGTGGTGTTCGCGGGCCGCTACGTCCCGGGGGTCGACGCGGCGCTCGCGTTCGGCGCGGTGGGGCCGGTGCCGATGCGCTGCCCCGCCGCCGAGCGCGCCCTGGTCGCGGGCGCGCGCCCCGCCGAGGTGGCCGCGCTCGTCGAGTCGGAGGTCACGCCGATCGACGACGTCCGCTCGACCGCTGCGTACCGACGCAAGGTGGCCGGCAACATCGTGCGCCGCTGGCTCGAGTCGCGCTGACCGCGGCCGGCCGTGCCTACATCGCGCCGGCGTGGGCGCCGACCAGGCCGATCTGCTGCACGCCCGCGGCCTGCGCGGTGGCGAGCACCCGGCTCAGGCGGCGCCACGGCACCGTTGCGTCGGCGTGGACTTCGGCGCGCGCTTTCGGGCGCGCCTGGAGCAGCATGTCGTACAGCGGCTCGATGCGGCCTTCGTCGCCGACGTACTGCCACGCCGCGAGGCGCTGACCGTTGACGTAGATGGCCTCGGCGGAGACGAGGATCTCGATGCCGCCTTTGCGGGCGTCCTCGGACGCGGTGCCGGCGAGCTCGAACGGGCCGGACGGTGGCGCGGGCGCGAGGTCGGTGCTGTAGGTGCGCAGCAGGAAGACCAACAACAACGTCATCATGTCGACCATCGGCGCGAGGGCCCCGACGTCGAGGCCGACGGTGCCCGCGCCGGCGGACCCGCCGCTGAAGAGCCGCCGGCGTCGCCCGTGCGCGCGACGCGCACCGGACCCGGCCGCCGTCGGGACGGTCGCGGCGCGTCGCCCCGTGGGCTCGTCGGTTACGCTCATCGAAGGCTGACCTTCGGGAAGAACGGCGCGTCGGCCGGACCGCGCACGACGTCGACCGCGGCCAGCACGGTGGCGGTGGCGACCTCGGCCTCGGGCAGGATCTCCGCCTGGGTCTGCGAGGGGTCGATGCGATGCACCGTGTCGATGGCGGTGGTGAGCGCGGCGAGGTCGAGCGCGCCTTGGTGCGCGGGAATCTCGATGCGGCGCAGCTCGCGGGCGGTCGACGCCGCCGAGATGTCGGTGGTCGCGACCTCGAACTCCACCGCGGCGTGCGTGGGCGCCAACGCCACGCGCACCGCCTTGACCAGGCCCGAGTGGGGCAGCGGCGGCGCCTGGCCGGGCGCCGCGAGCCGCAGGTCGACCACGCCGAGACGCTGGCCCGAGGTCGTGGACATCAGGAAGAACAACAACAGGAAAAGCAGGGTGACCACGCCGAGCAGGGTGGGCCGGACGTCGGCCTCCTCGAGCGCCTCGTCGCGGAACAGGCGCATCAGCGTTGCGCCCCGCGCCGCAGCACGTGCACCCGGCCGGCGGTGGCCTCGATCTGCGCGAGCAGGCCGCGTGCCTGGCCGTCGAGCGCCGAGTGCGCCGCCAGCGCGGGGATGGCCACGAACAAGCCGAACGCCGTGGCGGCCATCGCGGTGCTGCTGCCTTCCGAAAGTCGCGCTGCGCGCTCGGCGGCGGCGACCCCGCCCATCGCCCCGAACGCCTGGATGAGGCCGTACACCGTGCCGAAGAGGCCCACCATCGTCGCGATGGACGCGACCGCCGCGAGGTAGGGGATGCGCTGGCGCACCCGCTGCTCGGCGTCGACCGCGGCCGCCTGCATGGCCTCCCACCCGAGGTCGGGGTCGGCCTCGGCGAAGCCGGCGGCGAGCACCCGCTCCAGCGGGGTGTCGCCGAGCGCGGGGGGGGCCCCGCCGGCGATGGCGGCCTTCACCTTGGCGAGCACCGCGGCGGCGTCCACCCGGCAGGCCCACAACGTGAGGACGCGCTCGATGCACACCGCCGTCGCGAACGCGAGGATCACGAGCAGCGCGTACATGAACGGGGCGGCCGGGCCGGAGAAGGCGTCGAGCAGGTAGCGGATCATCGGAGGCCTACTGGGTGACGAAGGCCAGGCACTTGGCCTTGGCCTCGGGGTTCGTGAGCGACTGGCAGATCGCGAGCTGGCGCTCGGGATCGCTGCGCTTGAGCTGGTTGGCGACGCCGTGTCGGCAGTTGTCGGCGTACGGGCCGAAGGAGGCGCACGAGACGAGCGCGGCCTCGGCGTCGCGCTCGGCGCCGCCCCACCCGATGCCGTGGTAGCACAACGGCCGCCACGACGCGGTGGCCTGCTCGCAGAACGCGGCGGCCTCGCCCATGTCGCGGCGTGCGAGGTACTTGCCGGGGCCGTGCCAACAGGTGCGCCGGGTGAGCGTGCCGCCCTCTTCGCGGGCGCAGATGGTCACCGCGGCGGCGACGTCGACCAGCGCGGCTTCGCCCACCACGTCGTGCCGGCAGAAGTCGCGGAACGCCTCGGCGTGGTCGCAGCGCGCGATCGCATACTCGGGGTCGGTCTCCGCCAGGGCCAGGCCCATGCCGAAGTGGCATTGGCCGCGCCACTTGACCGAGGGGATGGCCACGCAGATGCCCTCGGCGACGGTGCGGTCCAGGGGGGCCACCGCCTCGGCCACGTCGGCGTGGCACTCGTGCCGCAGATCGTCGTCGGTCAGGCGGGTGCACACCCGCAGGGCCTCCTGGGGGTCGGCCGCCGCGGTCTGGCGGGCGAGCGCCTGCCAACAGGTGTCCTGCAACTGGCGCGCCATCGCCTCGCAGATCGCCGGGGTGAGGACCGCGTCGCCCTCGCCGTCGCCTTCCCCGGAAGGGACCATGCCCGTGGGCTTGGGGGGCACCGCCATCGCGCCGCTGGACTCGCGGACCTCGGCCTCCTCGGCGGCCGCCTGCAGGCCGGGGAGCGCGGCCTCGAGCCCGAAGCGCACGCTGAGCATCGCGGCGAGACAGGCCAGGACCAGGAGGCTGAAGGGGAAGGTCGACACGGGGTGGGGCGTCTCGGTCGGCGCGTGTCAGTCGACGTAGCCCAGCTTCCGCATCCAGTCCTCGCGCTCCTTCTCCGTCATCTGGTCGTAGCTGCGCTCGTCGAGCGGGAGGGGCGGGGGCGGCGGCGGGGGCTGGAGGGCACGCCACGCGGCGACGCCCCCCGCCACGAGGACGGAGAACGCGGCGCTGGCGACGACGATACGACGCATCACATGGATTCTATCGCGCCCCGCCGCGGTCCGCGATAGACTCCGGGGTCCCCGAATGCGAGGTTCTGTCATGCGCTTCCTCCGCCCGGTCCTGGCCGCCGCCCTCGTGGTCGGCGGTGTCGCCCTCGCCACCGAGGCTTCCGCCGACTCCGTCCCCAAGCCGGCGATGCAGATCAAGCTCAAGGACGTGAACGTCGGCATGAACGACTTCTCGTTCCCGAGCGGCCTGCGCGTCATCTTCCAGGAAGACCACGGCCAGCCGATCGTCGGCCTCACGATGACGATCGACCACGGCTCGCAGGACGACCCCGAGGGGCGCGAGGGCATCGCCCACCTGATCGAGCACCTGTGGTTCCGGTCGGTGCACACCGGCACCGACGGCAAGGACCTGCCGAAGATCATGGACTTCATCAAGCAGATGGGGGCCCAGTTCAACGCGACCACGTCCACCGACCGCACCAACTACCTCACGATCGTGCGGTCTCCGCTCCTCGAGACGGCGATGCGGCTCGAAGCGCTGCGCCTGCGTGACGCGGTGCGGAAGGTGACCAACGAAAACGTGCTCATCGAACGCGAGGTCGTGCGAAACGAGCTTCGCCTCCGCTACGAGAACGATCTGGGCACCATGTGGGGCTACCTCTTCGAGGAGATGTGGCCGGTCGGGCACCCCTACCACCGCGGCACCATCGGGTCGCACGACTCGCTCAACGCGATCACGCTCAAGGACATCCAGGACTACGTCCAGAAGTACTACCTGCCGAGCGAGTCCACGCTGGTGGTCGCGGGCGACCTGAAGTTGTCCGAGTCGTCGAAGTACCTCGAGGCCTTCGGCATCGATCAGCTCGCCGCCCCCGACGACCCCACGGGCAAGAACCTCACCCTGGTACCGCCGAAGGTGCGCATCTCCGGCGCCGCCAAGGAGCCGCCGCCCCCCGCCAAGCCGGTCGAGATCAAGGGCGAGGTGGTCAACGTCCGCACGGTGAAGGGCGCGGTCGAGAAGCCGCTGGTCGTGCTCGGGTGGTCGTTGCCCTCGGGCTACACGCAGCAGGATGCGGTCATGCAGGCGGCCGCGTCGCAGCTCATCCAGGCCATCAACCGCGAGCTGCACCCCGACTGGGAGTACACGCAGGAAGAGGCCCCGTCGGGCGCCGACTGCGGCATCGCCGAGCGCGGCCGTTACGGCTCGGGCGCGTTGTGCCTGATCGAGATCGACGAGGCCGAAGAGGGTCCGAAGACCATCGAGAAGGCCCTCAACGGCCTGTACATGCTCTCGCAGCGCGACGAGGCGCTGCTCGAGTGGCAGCAGTACCTGTTCACCTACTCCAAACAGGCGGGCATCGCGTCCACCCTGCAGTTGGTCGACGAGACCACCGACCTGTTCGCCGGCCGCTCGGCGCTCATCTCCGACTACGTGCACTTCACCGGAGATCCGCTCTTCTACTCTCGGCAGATCGAGGGCGTCAGCGCCATCACGATGGATCAGGTGCGCGACTACGCGGGCAAGTACTTCAAGCGTGAACGCGCGGTCGGAATCCTGATGGAGCCCTACGAAGAGGGCGACCTCACGATCGACGGCAGCGACTCCGCCTACCGCGGCCAGAGCCGCGACCAGAGCATCCTGACGTTGTTCAACCCCGACGAGGTCAACCCCGCCGTCATCAAGGACACCATCGTCGTCCCCGACACCAAGGCCATCGTCCAGGAGACGCTGCCCAACGGGATGAAGTTGGTCATCCTCCCGCACACGCAGGGTCCGCTGGTCCAGGTCGGCATCTCGTTCGGCGGCGGCACGGGCAGCGTCGACCTCGATCGCCTCGCGGCGATCTTCACGGAGAGCACCACCGCGTACTCGCACGGGTTCAACGTCAACGATCCGCTGGCGGTCGCCGGTTCGTTCGGCATCTCCTTCAACGCGCTCTCGGTGGCCGCCACGGCCAACGCGTCGGCGGGCAACGTCAAGGACGCGATGTTCGTCGCCCGGTACCGCATCGACGACATCATCCCGAGCACCTCCGGGCGCATCGGCTGGGTCAAGGACGGCAAGAAGGACGTCCTCGGGTGGATGAAGGAGAAGGAGGCGGCCACCGCGGCGGGGAACATCCAGTCGGAGCGCCTGTTCCCGGGCCACGCCTACGGCCAGTGGCTCACCCACAAGGACTGGGACGCCATGGACAAGATGGGCAACGCCGAGACCACGGCCACGCTCTCCAAGGTGCTGCGCCCCAAGAACGCCACCATCTACGTGGTCGGCAACATCGGCGTCGACGAAGCGCGCGACGCCGCGAAGACCTACTTCGGCGGCTGGACGGGCTGGGGCAAGGAGCCCGCGGGGTGGAAGCCGCCGCGCGCCGAGTACGCGCCGGCGCCGCCGCCGCCCGAGCGCCAGGTGCTCCTGTTCAACAAGGAGCTCGCCACGCAGACCCAGGTGTCGTACCAGTGCCAGCTCGCGCCGATCACCCCGGAGAACGAGTGGCCGGCCCAGATCATGGCCGACGTCGTGAGCGACGGCTTGTGGTTGGCGCTGCGCGAGCAGACGGGTGCGTCGTACGGTGCCTACCCGTACATCGACTACCAGCCCGGTGGCGTCGGCATCTTCGGCCAGGGCGTGAGCGTCCAGAACGACCAGACGGCGTTCGCGGTCAAGGTGTTCATCGAGCAGGGTGAGCGCGCCAAGGCCGGCAAGCTCGACGATCGCATCATCGCCACCCAGAAGTTCAACAACGCCCAGGCCTACGTGCTCGGACAGGCCTCTACGAGCGCGATGCTCGGCCGCCTGATGCGCACCGGCGCCCGCGGCTACGGCATGGAGTACTTCGACAAGGTGGCCGAGCGCATCGGCAACGTGAAGCAGTCGGACTTCCCGCCGCTGCTCGAGCGGTGCGTGGGCCACGAGGTCATCACCGCGGTCGGCCCGGTCGCGGTCATCAAGCCGCAGTTCGAGAAGTTGGGCATTCCGGTCGAGGTCGTCGACCTCGACGCCTTCCGCAAGGACTACCGCGCCAAGATGGGCCTGAAGGAAGAGAAGGAAGACAAGAAGAAGGACAAGAAGTAGGGCGCCAGCCGGCGTGGAAGCCGACCCGGAAGTGGTGAGCCCGGAGCGTGTGCAGCGTGTCGCCGCGGCGCTCGAACGTCGCCTGGGCAGCGTGGTCGCGGTGTGCGAGGCCGTGCGGAGGCGCCACAACGTGAGCGCCATCCTGCGGAGCTGCGAAGCGTTCGGGGTCCACGAGGTGCACCTGGTCACCAGCGGCTTTCGGGCCGCAGCGGGCGCAGCGCGGGGCGGCGAGCGGTGGGTGGTGCGTCGGCGCCACGACCGCGTCGAGGACGCCATCGCCGCGCTCCACGCGCGAGGTTTCCGCGTGTACGCGGCCGACCTCGAAGCGGGCGCCTACACGCCCGAGTCGGTGCCGGTCGACACGCCGCTGGCCGTGCTCTTCGGGAGCGAGATGACCGGGGTGAGCACCACCGCGCGCTCCCTGTGCGACGGGGTGGTGCACGTGCCGATGGTCGGCCTGACCGCTTCGCTCAACGTCAGCGTGTCGGCCGCCATCATCCTGCGCACGATCGCCGACCGGCGCCGGGCCGCGGTGGGTCCCGACCTCGCACCGGAAGCGCGGGAGGAGTTCCTGCGCACGTGGCTCGAGGCGGAGCGGCGGGCGCAGCGCGGCCGCGTGGCCCGCACCACGGCGCGCTGAGCTACCAGGGGCGGTCGGCGTCGAGCGGCGAGCGGGAGGTGTCGACGGTCCAGCCGCGCGGCCCCATGGTCCACGCCTGCTCGATCGTCTCGGCGGTGACGCGCTGATCGGCGAGGCCCCAGGCCTCGACGCGCACGAGCGCGGTGCCCACACGCCACTGCGCGTCGAGGTCCGCACGATCGCGGTCCTTGCGCACCACGAGCTCCGGTCCGACGACGACCTGCAGCACCTTGCCCTCGGTGACCCGGAGGACGGGGCTGGCCGCCACCTTCGCGACGAGCAGTTGGTCTTCGGGCCGGGCGAGGAACCCGCTCATGCCGGCGACGTCGTTCCACTGGGCGGCCTTCCAGTAGGCCGCCACTGCCTCGCCGAGCGCGGCACGATCGACGTCTTCGCGGGCCTTGGCCATGTGGGCCGGGGAGCAGGCGAACAGCACGAGCAACAGGGCCGTCATCGGGGGCGGGTAACCCGGGATAGCGGGGTGCATGCTGCGGCGGGTGCTGCGTGAGCTCGTGGATCGGGCCCTGGTGGGCCCGCGGCCGGCGCCTGTCCGCCCGGCGCCGCCGTCGGGGGCGCGGTGGACCGAAGCGGCCGCCCCGGCGGCGCCCGAGCCCGAGCCCGATCTCGAGGTGGAGCTGCCGGTGCCCGGCTCGCTCCTGCTCGACATCCGCGAGCCCGGCGAGCTGGCCGGCGGCATCGCCCGCGGCGCCCTGTGCATCCCCATGGACATGGTGCCCCACCAGCTCGACCACCTGCCCCGCGATCGGGCCATCACGGTCTACTGCGCCGCGGGTGCACGCTCGTGGGGCGTTGCCCACTGGCTCCGCGAGCAGGGATTCGGCGGCGCCGTGTCGTTGGCGGGCGGCATCGGCGCCGTCGGCGCAACCGAGCGGCCCCCCGGCCCTCCAGGGCGCACGCTCGACCTCCCCGCCGGCTGGGTCGAGGGGGTGTGGCAGCCGGCGACGCGGGGCGAAGTCATCCTGCAGGACGGCGCGGTCCTCCGCTGCCGGGTTCGCGACGCGCAAGGGTTCTGGGTCGAGCGGCGGGTGGCGGTGGCGGACCCGGCAGGACGCGGCGATCCGGGGCGCGGGTCGGCGTCTTTTCGGGGGGGAACGCCGGACGAGGGGGGGAACGAGGTCACCCCCGGGTCCTGCCGGGCCGGGTGAAATTGGCGCTCGCTC
>SXOM01000258.1 GCA_005776735.1 Pseudomonadota bacterium | reverse complement strand
GTTGCGCGCGGAACTTGCGGCGGCCGCGCGCCCCGGTCCCGGCGACACCGTCCGCACCACGCGCTACCTCGGCCAGGCCGAGGCGCTCTTGAAGGAGCTCGGCGGCGAACCGCCCGCACCGTAGCGGGCCGCGCGCCCGCACACGCCCGGCGAGCGGCCGGTCGCGGCGTCCCTGCACGAGGGGCGTCGGAAGCGTTGTGGAGGCCTCTCCGGGCGTCTGCGGCGGCTCGCTACCACGCGCTCGCGTCGTCGAACGGGATGTCCCAGCCGTACCACAGGCCCGCGGTGCCCAGGTCCAACAGCGCGACGGGCAGGTCGTCGCGGCCGTCGCCGTCGACGTCGCCGGGGGGGTCGCCGATGTACTGGTCACCCTCGACGAAGGGCAGACCGGTGATTTGCTGCCGTACGGTCGGCATCCGATGCGGGACCACCCACCGGACGCCATCGGCGTAGACGATGAGCTCCTGCTCGCCATCCCCATCGAAGTCCCCGGTTGCCTTCCACTCCAGCGTACCGCCTTCGCTGGCCCCGACCCACGACCCGACCGCGTCGTCCAACACCACCTCCCCGTGCGCGCTCCCGTCCAGCACGAACAGCTCCCCGTGCGGGTACCCAAGCGTCGCGGAGCGAATGTCCCCCACCAGCAGGTCGGCCAGCCCATCGCCCGTCCAGTCCCCCGCGGTGCGCATTCCGCCGTTGTAGCCGATGATGTCCCGGTACCCCTCCTTCAGAGTCACAAACGCCACGTCGCTCCCCGGCACCTCGTCGGCCACCATCGCATCGGGGCCGGAGATCACCCACGCGGTCGAGACGCCGCCGTAGCCGCTGATGGCGAGGTCCGAGACGCCGTCTCCATCGATGTCCTCGATGATGTGCGGCACGCCGCCGACCCCGTCGGCCATCAGGATACGCGCCCGCGGATCGCCGAATTCCCCCCCACGGAACACGTCCGCCGCAGCGGGTTCGTATCCATACTCGCTCGCATCGCCGAACTCCCCCGACACGAAGTCCGGCAGCCCGTCCCCGTCCAGGTCACCGTCTACCGACCACCAATCGCCCACCCCGGGCTCCCCGAACCACCAGTTGGAGAAGAACCCGTCATACCCGTCAAACACGTCGAAGCAGCGGCCATCGGTCGGGAGGGGGGAGAAGATCACCCCGACCCCCCCTGCGAACAGGTTCTCGTCCAGGTAGTCTCCCAGGCCGTCCCCATCGAGGTCGCCCGCCGGGCGAACCGCCGAGAACGGGCGCACGATGCACCCGACCGAGCCGGTGGGCACCACCTCGAGCTCCTCCCGTCGCGCGCCGCCCTCGTACAACGCGTACCCATAACCGACGTCTCCGTCGCTGGTCGGGAGCACATAGTCCGCCGCGACGAGGAAGTCGCCCAGGCCGTCGCCGGTGGTGTCCCCGACCGGAGACACCCGGGTCTGGGAGCCGGAAACCTGCGTCACCTGGCGCACCACCTCCTCCCATCCCCGCGGCTCCCCGCACGACCCCGGCGACCACGTCACCCCGTCGCAGTCCTGGTCGACCTCGTCACACGGGTCCACCGCCCCCGGGAACACGGTGGCGTCGGCATCGTCGCAGTCGGCCGGGGGCCACGCCCCGTCGCCAGCCGCGTCGGTCGGCGGGGGGCCGGTGTCGGTGTCCCCGGTGTCGACCGTGTCCCCGGTGTCGGCCGTATCCGCCGTGTCGGCGCTGTCGCCGGTGTCCACCGCGGTGTCGGCCGGCTCGCCGGTGTCCGCCGGCGGCTCGCTCGGCGTGGCGCACCCCCCGAGGAGCCCACTCAGAGCGAAGAGATGCGCAGGTCCCACACTCCACCTCCCGCGGTCGCGATGTACAGGTCCCGCAACATGCCGGTGGGCGCGCCCTGGCCGGGGCCCCACGCGAGGTCGAGCACCGCGCGGTGCTCCAAGTCGTTGCCCGAGAGCCGCTTCCACGCCCACGTCCAGTCGGCCGTCGCGGAGTTGTACCGCCGCTGCAGGCCGTACACCCCGCCGGGATCGCTCGCGCCGCTGGCGGTGTACCCGCCGAAGTAGAAGGCGTCGTCCACGTGGGGGTGCGCGAGCATGGTCTCGATCTGGATGTCGAGCACGTCGCCGTCCACCACCTCGACCGCCGCGCTCGCGCCGGTGAGGTCGATGGCGCAGATGCCGCCGTCCGCCGCCGTGGTGTCGGGCCCGCCGAACGCGAACAACCACGAGGCGTCGCGGTTCACCGCCACCCCGCGGAGCACGGCCACGTCGAGGTCACACGTGGTGATGGACGCGTCGGGGTAGATCGCCGCCCAGGTGGTGGTGCCAGCGTCGGTGGGATCGGCGGCGTCGAAGTCGACCTCCAACACCCCGCAGTCGGCGTGGAGCGACGTGAGGAACGCGTGCGCGCTGCCGGTGCCGTCGGACGTCTCGTCGAACACCACCTGCACCTGGCTGGACCACGCGAAGAACTCCGCCTCGGAGCAGGTGGCCGAGCCGAAGGTGACCCCCGCGGCCGGGTACGGCACCTCGCGGTACCGGATGCCGCTGGCGCCGGTGTAGTCCGCCAACCACAACCCTTCGCCGCCCGCCGTGCTCCCGCCATCCGGCATCGCGGGTGCGGCCGCCATCAGCGCGGTGTCCTGCGCGATGGCGACCAGGCTCACCACCTGGCCGGTGTCGGCAGCGGCCATCTGATCGTAGTAGTGTTGCTCCGGCGTGGTGGTCGTGTCGTCCACCCGGCATGCGTTCCAGTACTCGGCCGTCGTGCTCGAAAGCACGGCCAGTTGCGACGAGTCCTGGCAGACCAGCTCATAGATGCCATCACCCGTGTTCGTCGTCGGATCCGTCCATTCGTCCTGGACGTAGTTCGGGTTGGTGATCCCCGAGCTCGGGCTCGACGTCTTCGACTGGTAGCTGTCCCAACACCACGCGTCGGTGGTGATGTCGTCGAGGAACAACATCCCGCGGACGAGCGAGGAGTCGTCCTCGTCGGCCTGGTTGATGAGGCTCATCCACGCCTGGCCGCCGC
>SXOM01000257.1 GCA_005776735.1 Pseudomonadota bacterium | reverse complement strand
GTGGCGCCGATAGGGGCCCGGTGGGGCACCGCGCCGCGACCGTCCCGAAGCGGGCCGGGGCGGGCGCGCGGTGCGCGGGGCCGGCGGTCCGCCGGCGGCTACAGCTCCTGGTCGTCCGGGCAGGGGTCGTTGGCCTGGCCCGGCGTGCCCGGCTCGCCCCCACTGGTGAGGATCGAGGTCTGGTTGCACCAGTGCGACGGGTCGTCGTTGTCGCCCGAGGTCTGGAACGCCGGGTCGACGCCGATGGCGATCGCCAGCTCGTACCAGGTGTCGTCGTAGTGCAGCCAGTCGATCTCGGTGCCGTCGGGGCGGCTCAGCACCAGCTCGTCTTCGCCGTTGGCAATGGCGAGCCCCCCGCCGCCCGCGTGGCGCACAAAACCGGCATCGCACGGGACCCCGCCGTTCTGGGCCGCGTCGACGTTGGCGCAGAGCACCACGTAGTCGCCCGGGGCCACGAAGATCTCGCCCTCGAGCACGTAGGCGTCGACGTCGTCGTCGTGGAACGAATATCCGCCGATGTCCAGCGTGCTGCCCGAGGTGTTGTACAGCTCCACCCACTCGCCGACCTCGTCCTCGACCACCTGCGGGTCGACCATGACCTCGGAGAAGACCAGGTCGCCCGGTTCGGCGTCGATCGGACGGTCGGCGATGGTCACGAGGATGCTGTCGCGGCCGATGTCGCCGTCGGTGTCGGTGGCCTCCAGCGCCACCTCGTGCACCCCCGCCGGGAGGTTGGTGATGAGGATGCTCACGCCGTCGGCGCTCAAGGCGCCGGGGAGCTCGACCCCGTCGGACGACCACACCAGCGTGAGCTCGCCGGGCGGGGTCACCGAGTCGGAGGCTTCGCCTTGCCAGGTGATGATGTCGGCGGTGCCGAAGGTGTCCCCGGTGTCGGGCGACAGGATGGTGACGACGGGCGCTTCGCGGGGCCCGAGGAGCGTGAAGGCCACCTCGTCCTCGGCCTCGTCGCCGTCGCTGTCGGTGACGCGCAACGCGAGCGTGTGGGCCCCGAGGGCGTCGTCCGCGAGCGGGAGCGCCAGGCGCGCCGTCCCGTCGGTGGTCGGCTCGCCCTCGACCTCGACGCCGTCGAGCGCCCAGACGAGGTCGAGGTCGACCAGCGGCGTGTACCCGTCCCCGACGGTGGCCGTGGCCTCCCACGGGCCTTCCCCCTGGCGGAGCACGGCGTCGGCGGCGGGCGCCACGATCTCGACGGTGGGCGCGCCGCGGACGTGGCTGAGGTCGGAGTCGCTCTGGCAGGCCACCAAGAGGAGCAGGAACATGGCGCGCGTGTAGCACAAGGGGGGACGACCCGCGCGGGTCGCGGGTGACAACCACGCGACAGTGTCGGCCGGTGCTCCACGCCCCGCGTTAGCGCCACGGCGATGGGACGACGGGTCGGCGTCATCGACGTAGGTTCGGGTTCGAGCTCGCTCGCGGTCTTCGAGGCCGGCAAGGGCGGCTTCCTCGATCGCATCTTCCAGGAGGGGAAGTCCCTCCGGCTCATCGAGCGCCTCGACGCCGATCGGCGCCTCGGTCCCGCGGCCACGCGCCTGCTGTTCTCGACGCTGCGGCGGTTCGTGGAGCTGGCCCGGGGGCACGGGGCCGACCGCATCGAGCTGGTCGCCACCTCCGCGATGCGCGACGCCGCCAACGGCGCCGAGCTGGTGGCGCGGATGCGCGCCGACCTCGGGGTCGAAGCGACGCTCGTCACCGGCGAGGAGGAAGGCCGGCTCGCGGCGCACACGGTGGTGTGCACGCTCCCGCTCCGCGACGGCGTCGTGCTCGACCTCGGCGGCGGTTCCCTCCAGTTGGTGCAGGTGTCGCGCCGCCGGATCGTGCAGAGTGTGTCGTTGCCGCTCGGGGGCCTGCGGCTGCACGACATGTTCCTGCTCGGCGAAGATCCGCCGTCGGCCGCGGCGCTCAACCGGGTGCGCCGCACCGTGGTCGAGGGGCTGCGGAGCGTGGGGTGGCTCCGCCACCACGGGGGCCAGCTCGTCGCGGTCGGCGGCAGCGCGCGCACCTTCGGCAAGATCGACCGGCGCGCCCGCGGGGCCCGCTCCGGCCACGGCCACGGCTGGTTCCTCGACGGCGAGTCGCTCATCGACAGTCTCGAGGTCCTGTCGCGCCAGCGCATCGCCGAGCGCGCGGACACGCCCGGCCTGCCCGAACACCGGCGCGACAGCATCGTCGCGGCGGGGGTGGTGCTCGCCACCGTGCTGCGGGTGGGGGGGTTCGGCGGGGTGCACCTGAGCACCTACGGCATCCGCGAGGGGGTCGCGTTCCGCGCCTTGTTCGGGGATGCGCCCATCGCCGACCCCGGCGGCGCCGGCATCCGCGGCCGCTTGCGCGTGGCGCCGCTCAAGCGCCCGCCCGCCGTCCCGGGCCTCACGCCGCGCGAGCGGCGGCTGTTCGCGGCGGCGATGGACCGCCCGGTGGACTGGCTCCTGGAGAAGCCGATCCAGGGGTTCTGGCAGGAGGAGCTCCTGCGGGTGGTCGACGCGCTCGAGCGGAGCTGAGGCCCCGTCGACCCGACCGCGCGGGGCGCGCCGGCCCCGGATCCCGTCCGGGCCGGTCGCGGCGACCCGCCCACCGACGCTCAGAACGGGATGGTGATCCCGATCTTGACGCCCTTCTTCTCCATGTCGTAGCCGACCATGACCGGCAGGCCCTTGTACTGGACACCGACCTGGGGCGTGAAGCTGTTCTTGCCGCTCTCGAAGTCGTACTTGTGCTCGAAGCCGCCGATGAGCGCGGTGTCCTTGCCGTAGAACTTCGCCGCGTGGAACTTGGTGTCGAGCGAACCACCGCTCTTGCCGCCCCAGGTCGCGGATTGCTGGAAGCGGAACTTGACGTCCCACAACGTGTCCTCGACCAGGAGGGAGAGCACGTTTTCGCTCGTCTTGGCCTTGTGCTTGTACTCCAGGAGGAAGGCCTTGAACTCCTTCGGGTCCTTGAAGCCGTAGAACGCGCCGAGCTCGAGGGTCTTCGGGTCGTCGACGACCGCGGAGAAGCTGCCGCCGGCGCGGTGGTTGCCCCACTTCTGCTCGATGCTGCCGCTGAGGCTGGAGCCGCCGCCGGTCTGGAGCGCGGCGTCGAGCTTGGCCTTCAGGTCGTCCTTGGTGTAGCTGAGGCCGAACTCGAGCTTCTGTTGTTCGGTGAGGCCGTACGCACCCTTGGAGGTGGTGGTGGACATGCCGAGGTAGCCCGACACGTCGTCCTGCTTGGCGTCGACGCGCAGGCCGGCGCTGGAGGTGCCGTCGTTGCTGCCGCGCATGTCGGTGCGGAGGCTGTAGTCGCCGTCCTTGAAGATGGCCGACTCGCCCACCGTGAGCTTGCCGGTGTTCTGGTCGAAGGAGAAGTCGTCGGTGCGGGTGACCTTGCCGTCGCGGCGGACCAGCTGGACGCTGCCGATCGCGTCCTTGCCGCGCTGCTGGGACACCGAGCCCTTGACGTCGCGGCCTTCGCCGAGCTTGAGCTTGCCGGCGAGGCCGATGACCGTGAGCCCGTCCTGGTCGAACTTGCCGTCGGCCTTGATCTGCCGGTCGTCGTCGCCGAAGGTGAGGGCGGCCCCGCCGGAGACGGTGCCCTCCTTGTCCGCTTCGATCGAGGCGACCAGCGGCCCTGCCGTGTAGCTGAGCGAAGCCTGGAGCTTCTGGAGCGAGACGTCGCGCAGCTTGCCCAGGTTGGCGGTGACGCTGGCGCTCAGGCCCTTGCCGAGCTTGAACGTCTTGGCGAGCTCGGGGATGGGCATGTTCGCGACCACTGCGCCCGCGGCGGCCAGGAGCGCTACGCTGAGCACGGTGCGCGGGTGCGCGCCGACCCAGTTCGCGAGTTTGCCCTGGAGCTCCTTGCCGTGCTTCTCCAAGAGCTTGTCGAGGTGCGGCGCGGCCGCGGCGTCGAGCATGGCGCCGAGGTTTTCGAGCGCCTTGGGGTCGGCCTCGACCCCGTCGAGCTTGCCCACCTGGTCGGCCATGGCGCCGAGCGCCTTGGTGACGGCGTCCTTGGCCTGGCCGCTGAGCGATTCGTACGTGAGCACGTCGGCGACGGCCTCGTACAGCTTCTTGCCGAGGAAGTTGCCCAGCGAAGACTGGTAGTTGGCGAGCCCCGACGCCGGGGCCGGCTCGACCTGCTCCTGGGCCGCTTCGTTTCCGCGCGGCTGGAGCGGCTTTTCGGGCGAAGGGGCGGCCACCTCGGGGGTGGGCGCGGCAACCGAACGATCCGTGGCGTGGGAGAGGTCGGGCATTGCTGGAGCCTACTCTACCGCCGAGCCGCTCGCCATCGGCAATCGCGCCGTCAGCGTCGGCGTGCGCGCCGCATCAGGACCTCCTGGCTGCGGACCGGCGCCCCCTCGGTCGGTCGGCGCCGATTGCGGCCGTCGGGACCGATGAGGCTCGCCTTGACGTTGTCGGCGAGCTGCGCGTCGAGGAACGCGTCGATCTCGCGCTGTTGGTGGCGGTCGTGCACGCTGAAGGCGAGCTCGATGCGACCGGACAGGTTGCGCGGCATCCAGTCCGCGGAGCTGAGCCACAGCTCGCGCTCGCCCCCGTTCTCGAAGCGGACCACGCGCGCGTGTTCGAGGAAGCGGTCGACGATGCGGATGGCGCGGATGTTCTCGGACAGGCCGGGGACGCCGGGCCGGAGGCAACAGATGCCGCGGATCACCAGGTCGATGGGCACGCCGGCCTGGCTGGCCGCGTAGAGCTCGCGGATGAGGTCGGGGTCGACCAGGGCGTTGAGCTTCACGACGATGCCGGCCGGGCGGCCCTCGCGGTGGTGCTCGACCTCGCGCCGGATGCGCGCGATCATCGCGGCCCGCAGGTGGGTCGGCGCCAGGAGCAGCTCGCCCAAGGGCGGCGGGCGGGTGTAGCCGGTGAGCAGGTGGAACAACCACGTCACGTCCTCGCCGATGGCTTCGCGCGCGGTGAACAGGCTGAAGTCGGAGTAGGTGGTGGCGTTCCCTTCGTTGTAGTTGCCCGTGGAGAGGTGCACGTAGCGGCGGATGCCGCCTTGCCGCCGGCGCACGACCAGGGCCGCCTTGGCGTGCGTCTTGAAGCCGGTCACGCCGTAGACAACGTGCGCGCCGGCATCTTCCAGGCGTCGGGCCCACGCGATGTTCGACTCTTCGTTGAAGCGCGCGCGCAGCTCGACCAACGCCACGACCGACTTGTTGTTCTGCGCGGCGGCCAACAACGCCTGGGCGATGCGGCTGTCGCGGGACATCCGGTACAGCGTGATCTTGATGGCGAGCACGTCGGGGTCGGCCGCCGCCGCTTCGAGGAAGCTCACGACGTGGTCGAAGCTCTGGTAGGGGTGGTGCACCAGGACGTCGCCCCGATCGATCACCGCGAACGGGTCGGGCCCCCGCACGAAGCGGGGGACCATCTGCGGGGTCCACGGCTTGAACTTCAGGTCGGGCCGCGGGAGGATCCCGTAGAGCTGGAAGAGGTCCGCGAACGCGGTGAAGCCGCGGGCCGCGTAGAGATCGGCCGGCTCGAGGTCCAGCTCGCGCACCACGCGCGCGAGCTCGTCGGGCGCGACCTCCGGCTCGTGCTGCAGGCGCACCGCGGCGCCCAGGCGGCGGTTGCGCACCGCGGTCTGGATCGTGCGCAACAGGTCGTCGGCGCGGTCTTCGTCGTAGTCCAGCTCGGCGTCGCGCGTGATGCGCACGGCGCCGGCGCTCAGGATCGTCGCGTTGGGGAAGAGCACGTCGAGGTTGAGGCGGATCGTGTCCTCGAGGAGCGCGACCTCGGCCACACCTTCCTCCCGGGCCGGGAGGAGCAGGAAGCGGGGCAGGACCGCGGCCGGGATGTGCACGATGCACGACGTCGGGACCGGCAGCTCCTCGTCGTCGTCGTGCGGCTCGAGCTCCAACAGCAGGCACAACGCCCGATTTCCGAGGTGAGGGAACGGATGGGCGGGATCGATCGCGATCGGCGTGATGACCGGGAGCGCGTTCTGCGCGAACCACCCGCGCAACCACCGCACCTGGTCCTGGGTCCACGCGGTTGCGCGCCGCAGGTGGATGCCCTCCTCGGCCAACGCGGGCACCAGCTCGTCGAGCATGATGCGGTGCTGTTCGGCGACCAGCTCGTGCGCCCGGGCGGAGACCGCGTCGAGCACCTGGCGCGGCGTGCGGCCGTCGACCCCCGGGTGGGTGACACCGGCGTCGACCTGGCGCCACAACCCCGCCACGCGGACCAGGAAGAACTCGTCGAGGTTCGACGAGAAAATGGCCAGGAACTTGAGGCGTTCCAGCAGGGGGACCGAAGGGTCGCGGGCCTCCTCGAGCACCCGTGCGTTGAACTCCAGCCAGCTCGTCTCGCGATTGTTCAGCTCTGCTCGCGCCGCCATGTGCGCAATGTCACCCGCCGCCCGGCGCCCTGTCGGTGACGATCATGTGGCAGCACGAAACACCAACGAAACACTGTTGATGCAGTAGCGGAGCCCCGTCGGCGCGGGGCCGTCGTCGAAGACGTGGCCCTGGTGGCCGCCGCACCGCGCGCACACCACCTCCTCGCGGACCATCCCGAGGGTGACGTCGCGATGCACCTTCACGCGATCGGGCGCGGCGGGCCGGGTGAAGCTCGGCCAGCCGGTGCCGGACTCGAACTTGTCCCCGCTGTCGAACAGGCGCAGCCCGCAGCCCGCGCACACGACCGCGCCCGTGCGGTGGTCGTTCCAGTAGCGGCCGGTGAACGCACGCTCGGTGCCGGCTTCGCGCAGGACGCGGAAGCTGTCGGCGCTCAGGAGGGCCTTCCACTCGGCGTCGGTGCGCACGACGGGCACGACGACGGCGGGGTCGGCGTCGAGCGCGAGGCCGGGTGTGGGCTCCGGGCCGGTGGGCGCGGCGTCGGCCCCGACGGGCGCGCAGGCGGCGAGAGCGCCCAGCGCACCGAGACAACTGACGAATCCGCGGCGGGAGAGGCACATCGAGGCTCCGGGTCTACCTTGGAGATGCCGAGGCGGCGGGGCGGCTTCGGCCGGCCGTGTCGGAGATTGTCTCGGGTGGCGGGTGGCGGGCGCGCCGAGACCGTCCCGAAGGCGGCCGGGGCGGGCGCGCGCCCGGCGGCGGGCGCGGCGGACGGCGGCCGGGATCGGGCGATCCCACCGAGGTTCGGCGTGCGAAGGCCGGTAGCTCGGAATGGGACGCGGCGCGCGCATTCGCTGGGAAAGTCGTTGCCCACTCGGCTCCCGAACTCCCGGCGTTGACCCGTGTGGCCCGGTTGGCACGGAGCTTGCTCTAAGGAGGGCGGCGACCGGGGAACCGGGGGCCGGGACCGAAAGCCCGTTCTTTCGAACGTTCTTTGACGTACCATCCACCCTTCCAACTGCGCGAGCAGCGGGTCGAGGTGGGCAAGCCCAAGG
>SXOM01000032.1 GCA_005776735.1 Pseudomonadota bacterium | reverse complement strand
TCGCCGCCGCCGCCGCCGCCCTCCGGGCCGGCGGCTCCGGTCCCGCGATCCTGGAGCTCGCCGAGAGTACCCCCACCCTGCGTGCCCCTGCCGTACGCGGGTTCGCCGACCTGCTCGCCGCCGGATGCCCCGAGCCCGGCGCCCTGGCGCTGATCCACCGCGCCGCGCAGGAGTCCGACCCTTCGGCCGCCCTCCGTGCCCGCCTCGAGACGACCTTCAGCCTCCTGGCCCAGGGCGAGCCGGTCGCGACCGCGCTCGACCGTGGCGCGGCTCCCGACCACGCCCCACCCGCCTGGGGGGCGGGCGGGAGCAAGGACAAGGACCAGGAGACGGGCAAAGACAAGGAACCACCAGGAAAGGCGAAGGGGCACGACAAGAAATGAGCTCGCTGCCGCTGCCTCCGCACCGCGCCCCCGCCGACCTCCTCGACCGCGCGATGCGCCGCGCGAGCGCACCGCGGGAGCGCCCAACCGGCTGGTCGCCGTCGTCCGGGGCCGTCGGCGCAGTGCTCGGTGCCGGCGCGGTGCTGGCCGTCCAGTTCCTGCAGCACGCGCCGCTTCGGCCGCCCGCCACCGCGGCGACCCCACCCACCGCAGCGGCGGCCGCAGCGATGCTCCCCGACGCACAGCCGGTGCGCTTCGTGGTCTACGCGCCGGAGGCCCGGGAGGTCCACGTTGCGGGGAGCTGGACGGGGTGGCGGGCCGACGAGGTGGTCCTCCACCGCGGAGCCGACGGCTACTTCAGCTCCACCGTCACCGTCCCGGCCGGGGAGCACGAGTACCAGCTCGTGATCGACGGCCGGTGGCTTGCCGATCCGGCCGCGCCGCTCTCGCGTGACGACGGCTTCGGGCGGCGTAACTCCGTCCTGGTGTTGTGACCGGGTGCTCGCCCTCGTGGCTGGCCTCGCCGCCGGCGCCGAGCTCGCACCGGCGCCGCTCCGCACGCTCCAGGTGTACCAGCTCTGGGTGAGCGCCGACGCGGGCTTCGCGATCGGTGACGACCCGACGGTGCCGCCCGGCGGCGCGGGCGCGCTCGAGCATGGCGCACGGGTGGTCGCCCGTGGGGGCGTGGAGGTCAGCGCCGGGTGGTGGGGCACAGAGGAGGTGGTCCTCGAACCGGCGACCTTCGGGTTCCGGGAGACGCTGGACCTCGTCCTCGCCGCCCCCCAGGGCCCGCATCCCGGCGCGGCCCTCACCGCCACCGTCGGGGATGGGCCGACGTGGAGCGTGGCGCTGAGCGGGCGGCTGCGGGCAGGCGACGCAAACCGGGCCGTCGAAGCCCGCCTCGGGCCTGTCCTGCTCGGCACGGCGGACCCGTTCGTCCCCGGTGTGCGCGGAGAGGTCGAGGCCGGCGCGGCGTTGGGCCCCCGGTTGCGCCTCGGGCTGGGCCTGGAAGCGGAGGTCGGCGATCCCGAGGCCCCGTGGGCCCGAACGCGCGGCACGGTCGGTGTGCGGGCCTGGCCCGGGCGGCGATGGGAGCTCTCGGGCGTGATCGGGGGTGGCGTCGCGAGCGCCGGCGCCCCGAACGCCTCGTGGGCGTGGGCGCAAGGTGCGGCGACGTGGTGGTCCGGAACCACCGTCGGCCTCTCGGCGCGCCTCGGCGCCGCCGCCGACGAAGCGGGCATCGGGAGCTGGGCGATGCTCGGGGTCCAACTCCGCTTCGACCGCCATCACGCGAACGCTGCGCCCGACCGACATCGCTTCCGCGTCCGCCCCCCGGCTGCGACGGAGGTGGCCGTGATGGGCTCGTTCACCGGGTGGCAGCGCGTACCGCTCCACCGCGCGGCGGACGGTGCCTGGGAGACCACCCTGACCCTCGACCCTGGTTGGAACACCTACGTCTACGTGGTCGACGGCAAGGTGTTGGTGCCTCCGGACGCCGACCGCCTGGAGCCTGACGGCTACGGGGGCGTCAACGGCGTGCTCCGGGGGCCCGAGCTCACCGACCGCTGATCGGCACGCGCGCCGAGGCGTGCAGGCTCGGCGGCAACGGCAGCCACCCGAGCGTCGACAAGCACGGCACCGCGGCGCTCACCGTCAGCACCTCGCGCCCGGAGGCGCTGTCCGTTCCCACCTCGACGCTCGGCGCCTCACTCCACCCCGCCCACGCGACGGCTTCCGAGACGCGCTCGCACGCACCGCCCACGGGGCTCGGTCCCGCGGCGGCCTGCCACGTCGCCACCACCACCACCAGCCAGAGCACCACTTGCTGCAGGCCGAGGCTCAGCCAGTCCAGCAGAGGCAGCAGCGCGAGGGCCCAGAGGGAGGGGCGCACGAGGCTCGGTACGAGCTCAGCCATGCCAGGACTACGAACGACTGCGACAAAGGTGACAGGCCCCCGAACACCACGCTGCCGCCACCAAAACCCGATCCGTTCCCCGGGGAGGCCGGATAGTACAGCCGCGTGCATCCCCCCACGGTCACCACCGGTTGGCCGGAGTTCGAGCTCGAGCGGCTCGACGGGCTCTTGCTTCGTGCCGACCTGCACGAACAGCGGTTCCTGGCCGCCGGCGAGTACGGCAACCTGGTGAACCACCTCATGCGCTGCGCCTCGGCCGCGTGCCTGAGCGACCGCGAGGCCGACGGCGTCGCCTTCGTCGCGCGGGCCGCGGTTCGCACGGGCGAATGGGTCCGGGCCGCGCGCGAAGGGCGGGCCCGGCCGTCCAGCTTCGCCGACTATGCGCTGGCGCGGGGCTGGCTGGCGGTGTCGATCGCGCCCACCCCCGTGGCGCTGGACATCCTCCCGGGCTTCCTGGCGATGACCGGGTGGCAACCGGCCGGCGCCGTCCACAACGCGCGGATGGTCGCCGGGCTCCTGGCCGGCGACGACGCCGCGGTCGACGCCGCGAGCCAGAAGTGCGACCTGTCCGACGCCGGCCTCGGCGCGCCGCTCAAGCGCTTCGCGCTCGCCTGCGTGGCGTCCGACCGCGCCGGCATGCAAAAGGCGCTGGCCACCTGGCTGCGCGAGAAGCTCGACGCCACGATGACGCACGAGTGGGGGGCCTACAACGAGCTGCCCATCGAGGTGAGCGGCGCCCTCGCCCTCGCCGAGCGCCGCGGCACGCCGTTGCCGTTGGCGAGCAACCGGGTGCTCACCCGGTTCCGCGCTTAGCCTGGGAACGATGCTCCTCGCGATGCTCCTCGCCTGCGCGGGCCCGGACGTCGGCGACCCGCCCGACCCGGCGTCGGCGGTCGATGCCGACGCCGACGGCAGCCCCGAGGGTGTGGACTGCGACGACCACGACCCGACCCGCGCCCCCGGCGAGGCCGACCTCCCCGACAACGGCCTCGACGAGGACTGCACCGGCGGCGACGCCTGCTTCGCCGACTTCGACCAGGACGGCTACGGCGCGGCCGACGGCAGCCTGGTGGCCTCCGACGACCTGGATTGCGACGACGACGGCGAGATCGCCGACCTCGCGCGGGTCACCGACTGCGACGACCACGCCCCGGCCGTGCACCCCAACGCCGAGGAGACGCCCGGCGACGAGGTCGACGCCGACTGCGACGGCGGCGAGCTGTGCTGGGCCGACGCCGACCGGGACGAGCACGCCGACGCCGCGAACTCCACCGTGGTCAGCAGCGACGCCGACTGCCTCGACGCCGGCGAAGCCCGCGACATCGACCCCGACGACGACTGCGACGATACCGACCCCACCGTGCACCCCGGCGCGCCCGAGGGGGTCGGCGACGAGCGCGACGCCAACTGCGACGGTGTCGAAGCGTGCTGGATCGACGCCGACGGCGACGGCTGGCCCTCCGTCGGGATCGCCCGCTCCGAGGACCTCGCCTGCGACGGCCCCGGCGAAGCTCCCGACCTCGAGCCCGACTGCGACGACCTGGACGACGCCATCCACCCCGGCGCCGACGAACGCTGCAACGACCTCGACGACGACTGCTCCGGCGCGGCCGAAGACGACGGCCTGGTGAGCCTCGGCGACGGCCGCACCTTCGACGAGCTCGGCACGGCGCTCACCGCCGCGGCCGCCGGCGACACCCTGACCGTCTGCGACGGCACCTGGCGTGAGAACGTCGTGGTGGCGCGCACGATGACGCTGCGTTCGCTGCACGGGGCCGAGGTCACGGTGATCGACGGCGCCAACCTCGGGCCGGCGGTGGTGGTGTCCGCCGATCGGGTGGTGCTCGAAGGCTTCACGCTCACCGGCGGCTCCGGCCGCGCGGGCGCCCGGACCGAAGGCGGCGGCCTGTACGCCGACGCGCAGGAGCTGACCGTCCAGGACTGCGTGGTCTCCGGCAACTCCGCCGATCGGGGCAGCGGGATGCTGATTCGCGGCAGCGCGTCGCTGGTCCGCGTCGAGCTCCGCGACAACGTCGCCACCGAGCGGGGCGGCGGGCTCTTCCTGGTGGGCCGCGTGTACGGCGAGGACCTCGACACCTCCGGCAACGCGGCGGCGTCGGGCGGCGCGTATGCCCTCGGCGACTTCGATCACGACGAGGACGGCGTCCTGGTCCTCGACGGCGGCACCATCGAAGGCAACACGGCGACCCTCGCGGGCGCAGCGTGGCTCGACCTCGGCAGCCTGCAGCTCCTCGCCGTCGCGGTCGGCGCGACGACCACCAACGGCGCCGACGCCCTCGGCGGCCGGCGCGAAGAAGGCGGATGGTTCAGCGCCGAGGAGCCGGGTGCCGCGGCCACGCTCGAGTGTTCGACCGAGTCCGGCGGGTGCCGGTGAGGGGTCGGTTCGGGCGGTGCGCCAGGCCCGTCCCGAAGCGAGGCGGGGCAGGCCCGCACCGCAGCGCGACGCGCGCGAGGGCCGGCTCGACGAGCGGACGGTCGCGGCGCGTCGCCCAAGGGCTGCGATAGACCGGCCCGATGCGCATCCTGTACGGCGTGGTGGGCGAAGGCATGGGTCACGCGACCCGGTCGCGGGTGGTGATCGAGCACCTCCTGGCGCGCGGTCACCGGGTGCGGGTGGTGGTCAGCGGGCGAGCACACGGGTTCCTGGCCGAGAAGTTCGCAGGACGCGCCGGCCTGGAGCTCGACGAGATCGCCGGTTTGCACATGGCCTACGACGGCAACGCGGTGGCGCTCGGCCGGAGCATCGTCGAGAACCTGGGCAAAGCGCCGGCGTCGCTCCTGCGCAACCTCGAGACCTGGCGCCGGATGGACTTCGAGGCGGACGCCGTGATCTCCGACTTCGAGAGCTGGGCGTTCTTCTACGGGCTCAACCACTTCAAGCCGGTCATCAGCATCGACAACATGCAGGTGATCAACCGCTGCGAGCACCCCGAGGCGATCACCGACGACCCCGACTTTCAACTCGCGAAGGCGGCGGTCAAGGCCAAGCTCCCCGGGGCCGCGCACTACCTGGTGACGACGTTTTTCCGTCCGCCCGTGCGCAAGCCGCGCACCACCCTGGTGCCGCCGATCCTGCGGCCCGAGGTGCTCGCGGCGAAGCGGGAGCCGGGCCGACACGTCCTGGTGTACCAGACCGCCACCGCGAACGAGGCGTTGATCCCGCTCTTACAGCGTCTGCCGTACGAGTTCCGGTTGTACGGGATGCGCCGCGACGAGCAGCGCGGGAACGTCCGGCTCTGCGACTTCTCCGAGGCGGGGTTCATCGAGGACCTCCGCACCGCCCGGGTGGTGCTGGCGGGCGGCGGGTTTTCACTGATGAGTGAAGCCGTGCACCTGCAGGTGCCGATGTACAGCGTGCCGCTGGAGGGGCAGTACGAGCAGGTGCTCAACGCGCGGTACCTGGCGATGCTCGGGTACGGGCGTTTTGCCGAGCGGTTCGACCCCGACGCCATCGCCGACTTCGTCGAGGGCGCCCCGGCGGCCACCGACTACGTGCCGCGTGACAACCAGGAACTTTTCTCGGCGCTCGACGACCTGCTCGCGTCGGTGTGAGCGGCTACAACGCCGCATGGATCCGCACTCCTCCGGCGGTGAGACGCTCGCCGGACCGTTCACCCTCGGCCCCGAGCACACCATCCGTGCCGAGACGCCCGACCTCGAGGCGCCGCCGGGGCCACGTCGGGGCCTCGCTGAGGGGTACGTCCTCGCCGAGGTGATCGGCACCGGCGGCACGGCGGTCGTCCGCCGGGCGCACCAGGCGTCGTTGGACCGCGAGGTCGCGATCAAGACGCCCCACACCGCGCACACGCCCGGCGCCGTGGCACGGGTGCTGCAGGAGGCGTGGGTCACCGGTGCGTTGGAGCACCCGGGGGTGGTGCCGGTGCACGACCTCGTCGTCGACGAGGCGGGGTGCCCCCACATCGTGATGCGGCGGATGGAAGGGTGGACGTGGACGGAGCTCCTGAACCACCCCGAAGCCGTCACCACGCGGTTCGGCGCGCGCGATGTGTTGGAGTGGCATCTTCGGGTGCTGATGACCGTGGCCGCCACCGTGCACCACGCGCACGGGCGCGGGGTGCTGCATCGCGACCTGAAACCCGACAATGTGATGGTCGGTCCGTCGGGCGAGGTGTGTGTGCTCGATTGGGGCATCGCCGTGGCGATCGACGACCGGGCGGCGCACCGCCTCCCTCGCGCCGCCGAGCAGGTGCGGCTCGCGGGCACGCCCCACTACATGGCCCCGGAGATGGCGCGGGCCGACGGCGCGGCGCTCGGGGTCCCGACCGACGTGTACCTGCTCGGGAGCCTGCTCTACGCGGTCCTGGCGCGGCGTCCCCCGCACGTCGGCCCCGACGTGCAGGCGGTGGTGGACGCCGCGGCGACGGAGCTGCCGCCGGTGCCCGCCGGGCCCGCGCGCCTGGTGGCCATCTGCATGCGCACGCTGGCCCTCGAACCATCCGAGCGGCCGGCGACGGCCGAGGTGTTCCGCCGCGAGCTGCAATCGTGGCTCGAGGAGCGCGACGCCGACGCGCTGTGCGAAGCCGGCGTGTCCACGCTCGCCGAGCTCCGGGCGGCGCCGGAGGCCGCGCCCGAGGCCGTGCCGACACTCCACGCCGGGTGCCGGCTCGCGTTCGAGCAGGCGCTGTTGCGGCAACCGAGCCACGACGTCGCCCGCGCCGGCCTCGACGAAGCGCACACGCTGCGGGTGCGGTGGGACCTCGGCCGCAAGGACATCGCCGCGGCGGCGGCCCACCTGGCGCTGGTGAGCGCCCCCCCGCCCGCCCGGGTGGCCGACGTGGAGCGTGCGCGCGTCCGCGCCGAGCGCGACGCGGCCGAAGCCACGCGGCTGCTCGCCGACCACGACCCCGGCGCAGGCATCCGGACCCGCGCGTTCCTGAGCCTGGTGCTCGGGTTGTTGATCACGTTGGCGCCGATGGGTGCGCACCTCTTCCACCGCGACGCGACGATGGTCGAGGTGGCGGTGGGCACCACGCTGGTGATGGCGGCGATGGCCGGGATGTGGGTGTGGGCGCGCGACTCGCTGAGCAAGAGCTTGCTGAACCGCTCGATGATCCGCGGGCTCATCGCCACGCCGGCGGTGCACCTGGCGATGATCGGCGGCGCGTCGTTGCTCGGACTGGATGCGGCGACCGTGGTGGTCTTCTTCCCGCTCAACGCGGCGATCATCACTGCGTTGTTCGCCATCATCCTCGATGCGTGGCTGGCCATCCCGGGGGCGGTGTACCTGCTGGCGTTTTTCGGCGCGGCGAGCTTTCCCGCGCTGCGTTGGGTGATCTTGTCGGGCGCGAACGCGGCGCTCCTGGCGACGGTGCTGTTGCGCTGGGGGCCGGAGGCGCTGCAGAGCTGGATCAAGATGCGACGGGAGCGCGGCGCGCGGGTGTGATGTCCGTGAATGCGCGGCAACCGTTCCGACGGCGTGTCGGCGCCGAGGGCGGGACCAGCCCAAACATGCGTGTACCGGACCTGTTCGCGAGCCGGGGCGGGTCAGACCTCCCACTCATGATCGGCGTTCCTGAGCGCCTCGCGCGTCGCCTCGATGGTGGCGAGATCTTTGAACGGGCTGCTCTTGGCCAAATCGACGATGGCGTTGGTGAGGACTGCCAAGGACTGTACGTCCCCCCTCTCCAGGGCGCCGTCCAACCGCACGAAAAGCGAAGTGAAGTTGGCCGACCTCTCGTCGAAGGACCGCGCAAGGTACTCCAGGAACAGCTCACGCCGTGCGGCAATCTCCGCCAGTGCCGTCCGCTCGTCGGCCTCAATCCCGCGACGCTTGGTGCGCTCCTGCTCGCGGACCACTTGGAAGTCGCGGTAGGCACGCGCCATCTCCTCGATGGCCCGGCTGGGGTCGATGTCCAGCACGCGCAGGCCTTTGGCGCCCGCCCTGCCCGCCGACACAATTTTGCTCTTGTCCATCTGGGTCAAGCCTCAGGAAAGGAGGGTGCGGTACTTGAGTCGGGCGGCGGCGGAGTCCCTCGCGAGCCTGCCCTCTTGGTCCAGCACAGGCGCACGGATCACCTCCCCCAGCGCGCGCGCGAGCACCATCATCGTCTGGTAGCGGCGGATGTCGTCATCCGAATCCTCGCGCCAAGTTTCGACGTTGAGCTGAGAGAGGGCCACACGCACCCGGCCGTCCAGCTCGCCGATCACCCCGCGGAGTTCGTCGATCCGAACACGGACCTGGCCGAGCAGCGCGAAAAGGGAGTCGCACTCCTCCACAGCGACGTTCACCTTGCACTCGTACTCCCGCACCTGGGTTTGTGCCTTCTCTCCCTGGGATGCCATCACGAAGCCGGTGATGAACACGGCGGGCCCTACCACCACGCCGCCCAGCACCGCGCTGCCGAGGGCCATGCCACCGCCGCCGGCCGCCAACGAACCGCCGCCGAGCCACGCGAGGGTGGCGTTCGTCGCAGCCGCGCCAGAGAGGCCCCCAATTGCCGTTCCGGTGCTCGCGACCCCGAACAGCCCGATGCCGACAACAGCCGTCTTTCCGGCCGCGGCGCCAGCGGCTGCGGCCGTGTAGGCAGCGCCGAACACCGTCTTGGCCTCCAGCACGTTGGCCCGGAATGAATTGAACTGCTCGTGTGTGATCCCAACGTCCGCCAGGGCCTTGATCGCCCTCGATTTGGACTTCTTTTCGATCTTCCTAAGAAACTCCAAGACGTCCATCATCGTCCCCGCGACGACACTCGCCTTGTAGTCCCCGAACGCGTTGGCGTGCGCAATCAGCTTCTTCCGCGCCGAGTCGACACGCTCGACCGCCGCCTCGTGCTTCCGTTCGGCCGCTTCCCCCCGCTGCTTTGCGTCCGCGATGTCGCTGTAGCCATCGTAGGCCTTCCTGGCGCCCGCGGCGGTGAGGATGGCCGATCCGCCGCCGATGATCAACGGGATGAGGAACGGGATGGGCATCACGACTCCGGTGACGTGGACGGGATGAAGCCCGCATAACAGACCTCACCCGCCGGAACACGCCCTCGACGTGCTCTGGGCCCCCTCGCGGTTCGGCGTGCCCCCGCTGTGCCAGACGCCTCCACCCGTTGGCCGGCTCGGTGACGTGGCGGGTGACGGGTCGGGTGGAATTGACCCGGCGGTGACTTCGTTCTGCGTCCTCGGAGGCCGCGTTTCCCCCCCGAAAGACGCCGACCCGCGACCCGGGTCGCCGCGTCTTGCCCGGCCGCCCGTGCGGTTCACCGCCGTGGCCACGCCCACCAAAATACCGCTCGAAGTTCGACATCGCCAAGCTCACCGACCTGGGCCGGTGCAGCCAGACCCTCGCGGTTCGGCGTGCCGCCGTTGTGCCAAACGCCTCCACCCGTTGGCCGGCTCGGTGACGCGGCGGGTGACGGGTCGGGTGGAATTGGCCGAGCGGAGCGGCATTTCGCCGCTTGCGGCGAAATGCCGGGGGAGCGAGCGCCAATTTCACCCGGCCCGGCAGGACCCGGGGATGACGTAGTCCTGCAAAACGCCGCGCCTACCGTTAGGCCCCCACCCCTGCGAAGACGCCGAACCGCGCCCCGGGGTCGCCGCGTCTTGCCCGGCCCACGACGCAGCACTACTCCGCGGGCACGACCACCCGAACACAGTCCACCAAGGAGGTGTCGGTGCCGAGGTACGTCCAGAACGTGGGGTCGTCGTCGCTAGCGTCGATGATGCCGAGCCCGCAGGCCACCCCGCTGTTGGAGAACCCGACGAAGATGCGTCCGGCGTCGGGCACCGGGGCGAAGCTGTCGGGGCGGTCCTCGCCGATGAACACCTCGGCGTCGGGGCCGGAGCTCGACTCCCACGAGACGACATACGCGTTCATGGTGGTGAATCCACTGATGATCGCGCGGTCGTCCCACAGGCCCTGAACGTTGCTGGTGCGCCCATCCACGGTGAACTGCCGGTCGATCACCGCGTCGGACACCTCGGTGAAGCCCACCGAGTTGACCCAGTACTCCGGGTCGCCGGTGCAGCTCGACGACGACCCGCCGGGACACTCCAGGTAGCTGAAGTTGGACACCCAGAGCCGCACGTTGGAGGAGTAGTCCACGCCCTGCGACGACGAGAACTTGTACCGACCGCTGACCTCGACGTGGTTGGAGGCGCCGAACGCGCCGTGTGACACGTCGAGGAGCGTGACCCCGTCGCGCGACCCGTACAGGTACTCGGTGCTGACCGCGATGCTGCCGCCGTCGGGCCGCACCGCCACGTCGGTCGGGTCCTGGGGGATGCCGGGCAGCGACGGCAACGACACCGCCTCGATGAACGTGGGCGGCGACGACGCGAGGTCGTACGAGGCCACGGTGTTGTCGTCGTGACAGGCCACGAACAACACCCGGTCGTGCGAGTCGACGTCCATGCCGGAGGCGCCGGTGCAGGTGCCCACCCCGAACGGCTGGCCGAACAGGCTCGCGTCCACCTGGTAGAGCGCCCCGTCGGTCCCCGAATAGAAGAACCGCTCGCCGTAGGCCGCCCCGAACGCCGGCGGCACCCCGATCACGGCGATCTCCTGGGCCGAAGCGGCCGCGCCACCGACCGCGACGTTGGTGCGCACCCGGTACACCGCCGCGTCGGTCGCCACCCACACCGAGCCGCCCTCGCACACGGTCGTCGCCGCGTCGGCGCGGGGGGTGGACGACGCGTCCTCGAGCTCGGCGTACACAAACGCCCCGTCCGGCGCGAACGCCGCGCACACCGGCTCGTCGGCCGCGTTGTAGTCTTCC
>SXOM01000256.1 GCA_005776735.1 Pseudomonadota bacterium | reverse complement strand
GGGAGCCGATCGAGCGCTGGCCCGATGCCCGACGCGGGGTCGCGGACGACGGGGTCTGAGCCCTCAGCCCCGCGCCGGCCCCCGACGCGCGGCGACCCCCGCGAACCCGGCCGCGATCGCGGCGATGCCGAACCATTGCCACGCGTAGTGGCGGGAGGTCGGGTCGGGCTCGGGAACCGGGGGCAGCGCCCACAGCCGCGTATCGACGACCAGCCCGCGTGCGCCCACGTGGGCTGCCATCGCGGCGGCCGCGCCGGGCCCCCAGATCGTCGCGCCGTCGCGCTCCGCGAGGGGGGCCGCCTCGCCGGCGCCCCGCGCGGGGCGCCCCTGCCCCTCGACGGCGTCCGGGAGCGGCACGGACAGGGCGGCGGCGAGGCCCTCGTGGGGCACCCACCCGCCGGCCACGAGCCAGACGTCGCCGCCGTCGGCCACGAAGCGGTCGTACCGGCGGTACCCGGCGGCGCCCGCCTCCACGATCCCACTCTCGAGCTGTGGGCCGCCCTCACGACGGCCGGTGAAGCGGACCCGGCGCCACGTGGGGTCTTCGCCCAGCCCGAACGAGGTCGCGACCGGGAGCTCTGCCACGGCCGCCGCCGCTTCGTGCGGGGCGTTCCGCTCCACGTCCCGGCGGAGCTGCCACCGGCCGAGCGTGAGCGCCCCGAGCACCACCGGGGCGGCCGCGACGATGGGCAACCCGCGCCTCAGGGCACTCCACACGGCGGGCGGTCTCAGAACGCCCACCCGACGGCCGTGTGCGCGGCCGGAGCGACGCCGTGCACCCCGTAGTCCGCGACGCCGTAGTCGAAGTACGACACCCCGAGGCCCCCCGAGAGCACGAGCCCCGGGCCCAGGACGCCGGTGTAGCCGACCAGGGCGCTGGTGTACCCGCCCAGGGCCGAGGCGGCCTGCGGCGACCCGGTGCTCACCGACGCGAGCACCCCGCGCACCATCCCCCAGCCGCCGCGTGGTGCTTCGCCCCAGAAGAAGCCGCGGACCCCCACCTCGGCGCCGACGCCCACGTAGGGCCCGTTGGTGCCGGCGAGGATGCCGTCGAACGCCCGGACGCTCGGCCCTGCGTACACCGAGAAGTGCGGCCCGACACGGGTTTCGACCTGGACGTGGGCAAATCCGATCGCCCAGGTGAGCGGGTCGACGGTCACCGTCCACGCAAAGTCGGGTACCACGGCTACCACACCTGCGCGGAGGCTTCGATGGCCTGGACCTCGGCGTCGAGCTCGCGGGCCAGCTCCTCGAGCTCCGCCGACTGCGCCCGCAGCGCCTCGATGCGCGCCGGGCGTTCGGCCTCGGGCAGCGTCCGCAGCGCGTCGAACTCGCCCGCGAGGTGGCGCGCCCGCTCGGCGAGCAGGTGCGCGCGCGGCCCCACGGCGGCGGTCCGCTCCGCCAGGCGTGCCGACGCGCTGCCGGCGGCAGCCGGCCCGGGCTCCGGGGCCCCGCACGCGAAGATCAACCACAGGATGGCCACGTCAGTCCTCCCGTTCGCCGAGTGGCAGCCACAGGTTGAACCGCGAACCCGAGCCCTCGACCGATTGCAGGGTGATGCGCCCGGCGTGTGCGGTCACGATGCCGTGCACGATCGCGAGGCCCAGGCCGCTCCCCTCCGTGCGGCGGGAGAGGAGGCCGTCGGCCCGGTAGAACTTCTCGAACACGCGGCGCTGCTCCAAGAGCGCGATGCCCGGCCCGTCGTCCTCGACCGAGAAGCGCACCCCGCGCGCCTCGCGGGCCGCGGAGAGCGTGATGTGGACGCCCGGCCCGCCGAACTTGCGGGCGTTGCCGAGGAGGTTCAACAGGGCCTCGGCGATGGCGTCGGGGTCGGCGGCCACCTTGGGCAGCGTCTCGGGGACCTCGACCCGGAGCTGCGCCGGGTTCGCGAGGTCGTGCGCGCGGAAGGCGCCGATCGCGCGATCGGTGATCTCGCGCGGGGTGCACGCTCGCAGCTCGTAGATGCGCCGCCCCGCCTCCATGCGCGCCCAGGTGAGCACCCGCTCGATCTTCCGACTGAGGCGCTCGGTCTCCACCGCGATGATCGTGAGGCACTCCTGCACCTTGTCGGGGTCGGTGACCCGGCCGCTCTGCAGGGTCTCCACGAACAGGCGGATGCTGGTGAGCGGCGTGCGCAGCTCGTGGCTCACGTTGCTCACGAAGTCGGTCTGAAGTCGCGACAGGCGGGTCTGCTGCGCGACGGCGCGACCGAGGAGCACCACCCCGACCACCGTGAGCAGAAACAGCGAGATCATCGTGCTTCGGAGGCCCCAGCCGCTCGCGGGGGGGCCGGTCGGCCCGGTGATCTCCAGCCGCCAGTGCGAGAAGGGCGGGGCCAAGGTGCGCGAGACGAACGCATCGTCTTCCAACAACGTCTCGGCCATCCGGCGCCGGAGGCCGTCGAACGACACCGGCGCCCCGGCGGCGTCGGGGGGGACGGCGTGCACGTGGTAGCGCGCCTCCTCGGTGGGGAACAACCGCCCCACCACCTCGGGGACGGCCACGGCGTCGACCACCCGCGCATCCAGGCGCCACGCCACGACCACGCCGTCGCTGACCCGGCTCAGGGCGATGTCGCCCTCGGCGTCGGCCCCCGGCAGCACGAGCACCGGCGAGACCTCGGTGAGCCGGGTGGCGGCGGCGAGGGCCTCGGGCGGCAGCTCGGGGTCGTCGATGGCCCACACCTCGCGCACCAGGCCCGTGGGCCGCCAGAGCGCGATCGCGAGGGCGCGCCCTTCGTCGTCCAGGCCGCGGAACGCCTTGCGGAGCGCGGCGTCCTCGTCCGAGAAGCGGGCCAACAGCTCCGACTCGAGCGCGCGGGCCTGCAGGGCGTACCGCTCCCGGAGGCGGCCCTCCTCGGCGTCGGCGCGGTCCTTGAGGCCGGCCAGGCCGTACCCGAACAACGCGACCGTGGGCACCACGACGAGCGCCACCAGGGCCCAGAAGTTGCGGCGGCGGGCGATGCTCTCGCCGAGGGTCGGCATGCCGGGACGGCTATCAAGGCGGGCGATGCGCCGCGCCCGTCCCGAAGCGCGCGGGGTCCGGCGCGCATCGCGGCGCGGTGCGCGCACCTGTCCAGTCCGTAGGCTCCGCCACCCACCGCGGCCGGCGCCGTGCCGCGCCGGGTCGGGTGCAATAGCCGCCCGGCCATGAACCTCGCCCGCGTGCTCTCCGACGAGTTGTTGCCCGAAGTCGAGCGGCCCAGCCGCTACCTCGGGACCGAGCTCAACTCCGTGCACAAGCCGGGCGCGGCGGTGCGGCTGTGCCTGGCCTTTCCGGACCTCTACGACCTGGGCCTCGGCAACCTCGGCCTCCACATCCTCTACGCGATCCTCAACCGCCTGCCCGACGTGTGGGCCGAGCGGGTGTACGCCCCGGCCCGCGACCTGGAGGATGCGCTGCGGGCGCGCGGCCTGAAGCTGTTCGGCGTGGAGAGCAAGGACGAGCTCGATGCCTTCGACGGCATCGGCTTCACGCTGCAGTCGGAGCTCACCTTCACCAACATCCTGAACATGATCGACCTCGCCGGCCTGCCGCTCCGCACGGCCGCGCGTCGGGAGACCGACCCGCTCACCTTCGCGGGCGGTCCCGCGGTGTTCAACCCCGAGCCGCTCGCCCCGTTCATGGACTTCTTCGTCATCGGCGACGGCGAAGACGTCGTGATCGAGCTGGCCGAGGTCTTCCGCACCGTGAAGGGGCGCGCGGCGCGGCTCGAGGCGTTGTCGCGGATCGAGGGCGTGTACGTGCCGGCGCTCTACCCGATGGAGACGTTGCCCGACGGTCGGGTGCTCCCGCCGGTCGGCGCGCGGCCCATCCGCAAGCGCACCGCCAAGGCGCTGACCGCGGCGCAGTTCCCGGTCGACTATGTCGTGCCCTACACGGCGCAGGTGCACGACCGCGTGTCGCTGGAGGTGCTGCGAGGCTGTACGCAGGGCTGCCGCTTCTGCCAGGCGGGGATGACCACCCGCCCCGTGCGCGAGCGCAGCGTCGACGACGTGGAGGCGCTCATGCGCCGTACCCTCGCGGCCACCGGCTACGAGGAGGTGTCGCTGGTGTCGCTCTCCACCTGCGACCACTCCCACGTCCGAAACCTCGTCGGGCGCGCTGCGGTGGTCGCGGCCGAAAAGCGCGTGAACGTGTCCTTGCCGTCGTTGCGCCTGGACAGCTTCTCGGTCGAGCTGGCCGACATGGCGGCGAACACGCGTCGGTCCGGCCTCACCTTCGCGCCCGAAGCGGCAAGCCCGCGGCTGCGTGCGGTCATCAACAAGTGGATTCCCGACGAGGAGCTCATCGAGATGGCGACCCAGGCCTTCGACAAGGGCTGGGATCACGTCAAGACCTACTTCATGATCGGGCTCCCGACCGAGCGGGAAGAGGACGTGCACGCGATCGCCGACCTGTGCCAGCGTACGGTCTGGGCGGGCCGGAAGAAGCGCCAGGGCGCGATGGTGCACACCGGGGTGAGCACCTTCGTGCCCAAGCCGTTCACGCCGTTCCAGTGGGCCGAGCAGATCGACCTCGAGACCACCGAGGCGCGCCAAGCGATCCTTCGCGATCGCTTCCGCGGGATCAAGGGTGTGAAGTTCGGCCGGCACCACCCCGAGGAGACCTTCCTCGAGGGGCTCGTGTCGCGCGCGGACCGGCGGGCCGCCGACCTGATCGAGGCCGCGTGGCGCGAGGGCGCTCGGTTCGACGCGTGGAGCGAACACCTCAACTTCCCGGCGTGGCAGCGGGCCATCGCGGCCACCGGCTACGACACCGTCGACGCGCTTCGCGGCCGCGACGTGGGCGAGCGCCTGCCCTGGGATCACATCGACATCCACATCCCGAAGGCGTGGTTCGCCGCCGACTGGGCGCGCGCCGAGGCGATGCAGCACGCGCCGGACTGCCGCCAGAAGAAGTGCCACAAGTGCGGGGTCATCGACGTGGAGCGCGAGCTCTGCGCCCACATGCTCCGGCAGAGCATCGAGGGCCGCAAGGCCGAGGCCGCGTTCGTGCGGCCCACGGTGGCGGTGCACAAGGAGCCCGACCAGGTGCAGCGGGTGCGTGTACGGCTCGGCCGCATCGGCGACAGCCGCTTCCTCGGCCACCTGGAGTGGCAGAGCGTGTGGACGCGCGCGCTGCGGCGCGTGGGGGCGCCCGTGGCCTACAGCCAGGGCTTCCACCCCCACCCGCGCATCGACTTCTCCAGCGCGTTGCCGAGCGGCGAAGAGAGCCTCGCGGAGTACCTCGACGTCCGACTCACCGCGCGGGTCGACCCGGCCGTGTTCGCCGAAGCGTTGCGCGCCACCGCGCCGCGCGGGTTCCTCGTGCTCGGCGGGGCCGAAGCGCCGCTGCGCGAAGACGGCCTGATGGGCCGGGTGGTCGGCTGGGACTACGAGCTCATCTCGGGGCTGCCGGTCGACACCCTGCGCACCGCCGCGTGGTCTTTGGAGCAAGCAGGCGAGCTGCTGGTTGCCCGGAAGTCCAAGTCCGGCCCGCTCACCCTCGACGTGCGCCCGATGATCCGGCACCTGCGGGTTCGGGACGACGCGGTGGTCGAGCTCGGGCTCGGCAGCCACGAAGGCCGGCCCGGGAAGGCGCGGGACTTCGTGCAGTTGTTGCACCTCCCGCCGACGGTCCGGGTGGTCCGCACCGAGGTGTACGTCGACGACGGCGCGGGGCTCGCGTCGCCGGGCGCGGGGTGGAGCCGCGACCTGTCGACCGCCGAGGCCGCGGCGCTCCCGCGTTGAAAACCGCCCGCCGCGGCGCGGCGAAAGCGCTGTAAGACCCGGGTCCGGCGCGTTATCCGGCGCGCTCTCTCCCAGGTCCCCATGAGCGCCGTGTGTCCGTCGTGAGCTGGTTCCGTGCGCGGTGGGCGGCGATCCCGGCGGACATCAAGGTGTTCGCCG
>SXOM01000255.1 GCA_005776735.1 Pseudomonadota bacterium | reverse complement strand
CGCGCGGCGCGCGCGAGCGGTTGCCGCCGTCCAGGCCGGTCGCGGCGCGCCGCCCCCACCCCGCCCCCTCAGCCCGCTACGCCCCGCGCCCCCAGCCGGTGGCCGCCACGAACGCTGCGACACGACGATGCACCTCGGCACGGATCTCGCGGACACGCTCCATCGGCTGACCCTTGGGATCCGAGAGCGGCCAGTCGTCACGACGCAGGCCGGGCACCACCGGACAGGCGTCGCCGCAGCCCATCGTGACGAGCCACTGGGCGGTGCGGGCGAGCTCGTCGGTGAGCCGCTGGGGCCGCCCGCCCGAGACGTCGACGCCGACCTCGGCCATCGCGGCGACGACCTCGGGGTGCACGCGCTCGCCGGGCTGAGTGCCGGCCGAGATCGCGCGGGCACGGGCCGGATCGGCGAGCAGGTTGAAGTACGCGGCCGACATCTGTGAGCGCCCGGCGTTGTGGACACAGGCGAAGATGACCGTCGTCATGCGGAGGCCTCGGGCGCCGGCGGCACCAGCCAGCGGAAGGTGAACGTGGCCGCGAGGCCGCCCACGAGCTGCGCCAGGACGAAGCCGGGCACGTCGACCGGACGGATGCCCGCGAAGGTGTCGGTGAAGGCGCGCGCGAGCGTGACGGCCGGGTTCGCGAACGAGGTGGAAGCCGTGAAGAAGTAGGCGGCGACGATGTAGGCGGCGACCGCGAAGGGCGTCGCGCGCGGGGTGCGCCGCGACACACCGGCGATGGTCCCGAGCAGGCCGAACGTCGCCACCGCCTCGGCGAACCACTGCGCCGCGCCGGTGCGGACGTGCGTGGAGGCGGTGTACGCCGGCAGCTCGAACATCAGGTCGGCGACCGCCACGCCGAGGAGCGCGCCGACGAGCTGCACCCCGACGTAGAGCAGCGCGTCCCGCCGCCCCAGGCCCCCGCCGAGCGCGGCGTCGAGCGTGACGACCGGGTTGAAGTGGGCCCCCGACACCGGGCCGAACGTGTGGATGAACGCCACCAGGCCCGCCCCGGTGGCCAACGCGTTGCACAAGAGCGCCAGGCCCACGTTCCCCGCACACAGTCGGTCGGCCATGATGCCCGAGCCCACCACCGTCGCCAGGAGCAAGGCGGTACCGAGGAGCTCGGCCCCGAGGCGCCGCGCCAACGTCACCCGCACGAGACCTGCCCCTGCGCCGCCTGCAGGCGGTCGCGGTCGGCCGCGGTGGGGGCGACGCTGTCGAGGACGGCGCGGAGGATGCGCTCCTGCCCGGGCGCCGCGTCCCACACGAGGCGGTAGTGGATCCAGCTCCCGCGCCGCTCCCCGGCGACGACGCCGGCGTTGCGGAGCACGGTGAGGTGCTGGGACGCGTTGGGCTGGGTGAGCTGAAGCGCCGCGGCGATGTGACACACGCAGAGCTCCCCCCCCGCGAGCAACACGACGATGCGCAGCCGGTTGTCGTCGGCCAACGCCTTGAGCAGGCCGGCGGCGGGGCGAACCCCGGCGAGGGGGACGGCGGAGAGGGACATGGGCGGATAAGCATATGCGCGAACACTGAAATGATGCAAGGAGGCCCGATGGTCCGCGTCGATGTCTACGACCCCGCGATGTGCTGTTCCACCGGCGTTTGTGGCCCCGAAGTCGACCCGGTGCTGGTCGCCTTCGCCGCCGATCTCGAGTGGCTCGCCGGGCAGGGGGTCACCGTGGCGCGCCACAACCTCGCCCAGGAGCCCGCCGCGTTCGTGGCCAGCACGCTGGTGAACCAAGCCCTGGCCGACAACGGGGTGGAGTGCCTGCCGGTGGTCCTGGTCGACGGGCGGCTGTTGACGATGGGCGCGTACCCCTCCCGCGACCAGCTCGCCCGCCGCACGGTGGCCAAGCCGCGCGTCCCGCTGGCCCAGGCCCCGTGCTGCGCGCCGAAGCCGGACGGCTCGTCGTCGTGCTGCTGAGCACGACGCACAACCTCTTCTTCACCGGCAAGGGCGGCGTCGGTAAGACCTCCGTGGCGTGCGCGACGGCGCTGGGCTTGGCCGACGCGGGGCGACGGGTGCTGCTGGTGAGCACCGATCCCGCCTCCAACCTCGACGAGGTGCTCGGCGTCACCCTGGGCGCCCGCCCCACCGCGGTGCCCGGAGCGCCGAACCTCTTCGCCGCCAACCTCGACCCCCTCGCCGCCGCCGCCGCCTACCGCGAGCGGGTGGTGGGCCCGTACCGGGGTCGGTTGCCCGACGCCGCGATCCGCAGCATGGAGGAGCAGCTCTCCGGTGCGTGCACCGTCGAGATCGCCACCTTCGACGAGTTCACCGCCCTGCTCGGCGACCCCGCCGCCACCGCCGCGTTCGACCACGTGCTCTTCGACACCGCGCCCACCGGCCACACGCTCCGCCTGCTCGCGCTGCCGTCGGCGTGGACCGGCTACCTCGACGCCAACCCGGGGGGCAGCTCCTGCCTTGGCCCCCTCGCCGGGCTCGCGCAGCAAAGGGCGCTGTACACCGCTGCCCTCGCCGCGCTGGCCGACGCCGCCCGGACCACGGTGGTGCTCGTCGCGCGCCCCGATCGGCCCGCCCTGCGCGAAGCGGAGCGCACCCGCGTCGAGCTCGAAGGCATCGGCATCACCCACGTGCACCTGGTCCTCAACGGCGGCTTCCGCGCCACCCGCGACGACCCGGTGGCGCACGCCTGGGAGCAAGGCGCCGCCGCGGCGATCGAGGCGATGGCGCCGGGCCTCCGGCGGCTCCCGCACACCACGTTGCCCCTTCTGGGCGACGCCCCGATGGGCCTCGCGGGCCTCCGACGCCTCCAGGTCGGTGCGTCCCCGGCATCGCCGCCGTCCGCAACGCCGCCGTCCGCCACGCCGCCCTCCCCGCCGGCCACGCTGCCGCCGCTGTCCGCGCTCGTCGACGCGCTCGCCCCGATCGGGCACGGCGTGGTCCTCACGATGGGCAAGGGCGGCGTCGGCAAGACCTCCGTGGCGTGCGCGACGGCGGTCGGCCTGGCCGACGCGGGGCGACGGGTGCTGCTGGTGAGCACCGATCCCGCCTCCAACCTCGACGAGGTGCTCGGCGTCGACCTCGGCGCCCGCCCCACCGCGGTCCCAGGCGTGCCCGGCCTCTTCGCCGCCAACCTCGACCCGCTCGCCGGCGCCGCCGCCTACCGCGAGCGGGTGGTGGGCCCGTACCGGGGTCGGTTGCCCGACGCCGCGATCCGCAGCATGGAGGAGCAGCTCTCGGGT
>SXOM01000254.1 GCA_005776735.1 Pseudomonadota bacterium | reverse complement strand
CTTCTTGCACAGCGCGGCGAGGTGATCGACGCCTGCCTGTTGCTCCTGGAGTCGCCCGACGCGCCCATCGCCGCGCTGTGCAAGAAGGTGCTCGGGCCCGACCTGCCCACCGGCGGGGAGATCGTCACCGGCGCCGACGAGCTGCACCAGATGTACGAGCTCGGCCAGGGCACGGTCAAGGTGCGGGCCACCTGGGAAACCGAGCAGAAAGGCCGGAAGTCCTTCGTCGTGGTCACCAGCGTACCGTACGGGGTCAACAAGGCCAAGGTGGTCGAGGACATCGGCGACCTCATCAGCCAGAAGAAGATCCCGCAGCTCACCGACGTGCGCGACGAGAGCACCGACGTGGTGCGCGTGGTGCTGGAGCTGCGGCAGGCGGGCGACGAAAACGCGGCGATGGCCTTCCTCTTCAAGCACACCCGGCTCGAGGAGGGCATCCACGTCAACATGACGGCGCTGGTGCCCACCGACAACCCGGAAGCCGCCGCGCCGGAAAAGCTCGACCTCAAGCGGCTCTTGCAGCTCTGGCTCGACTTCCGGGTCGAGACGGTGCGCCGGCGCATCGAGTTCGAGCTCGGCCGGCTGCGCGACCGCATCCACGTGCTCGAAGGCTTCGCCAAGATCTTCGACTGTCTGGACGAGGCGATCAAGATCATCCGGGCCTCCGAAGGCCGGCGCGACGCCGCCGAGAAGCTGATGCTCCGCTTCGACCTCGACGACGTCCAGGTCGACGCGATCCTGGAGCTCAAGCTGTACCGGCTCGCGAAGCTCGAGATCCTCGTCATCCAGGAAGAGCTCTCTGAGAAGCGCGCCGAAGCCGAGCGCCTCGCCGCCATCGTGGGCAGCCGCCAGGCCCTCCGCGACGTCGTGCGCGACGAGCTCGGCGGCATCCGCGCACAGTACGCCCAGCCGCGGCGTACTCGGGTGGGCGCCCAGGCGGCGCCGGTGGTCTACCAGGAAGACGCCTACGTGGTGGCCGAAGACGCGGTGGTCGTGGTCACCCGCGACGGGTGGGTCAAACGCCAGGGCACCATCACTGGCGTCGACAAGGTGCGCGTACGCGACGGGGACAGCATCGGGTGGGCGTTCCGGAGCACCACCCGGCACACGGTCACGATGTACACCACCCACGGCAGCGCCTACACCGCGCGGGTCGACCAGCTCCCCGCCACCACCGGCTATGGGGAGCCGATCCAGAAGTTCTTCGCCTTCGCCGATGGGGAGCGCGTGGTTGGCGTGCTGAGCCACGACCCGCGCAACCTGCCGTCGGGCCCCGCCCAGACGCAGCTCGCGCTCGGCGACGAGCCGCCGCCGCCGTACTTCGTCGCCGTGTCCAAGGCGGGGAAGATCGTGCGGCTCCCGGTCGCGATGGTGGCGGAGCCGAGCAACAAGAACGGGCGTAGCTGCATGCGGCTCGACGACGGGGGCGACCAGGTGGTCGCGGCCTACCTCAGCGAGGGCGACGAGTCCGTGTGCCTCGCGAGCACGCAGGGCAACGTCCTCGCGTTCGGCGTGGCCGAGGTGCCGGTGCTCAAGGGCGCCGGGAAGGGCGTGATGGCGATGAAGCTCCGCGACGACGACACGGTCTTTGCGTTCGAGCTGCACCGCGACAAGGGCACGGGCCCGTCGGTCCTCACCCAGCTCGGCCGCGAAGAGGTGGTCACCGCGAAGAAGTACGGCGGCGGCCGCGCCGACCGCGGCGCCCAGTTGTTCCGTCGCGGGTACTTCGCGGTGTGGAAGCGCCCCGCCGAGGTGAACCTCGGCAAGCCCGCGACCGGCGAAGGGGAGGCCTAGCCCATGGCCGAATACAGCGGCAGCGACATCCAGGTGCTCGAGGGGCTCGAGCCGGGGCGCAAGCGGCCGGGCAGGGACATCGGCGGCACCGGCGCCGACGGCTACCACCACCTGCTCTGGGAGATCGTCGACAACAGCGTCGACGAGGCGATGAACGGCCACGCCACGACCATCCAGGTCACGCTCCACGCCGACGGGCGCTCAGCCACCGTGAGCGACGACGGCCGCGGCATCCCGGTCGACATCCACCCCAAGGTGAAGCGGCCCACGCTCGAGGTCATCCTGTGCACGCTCCACGCGGGCGGGAAGTTCGACAACAAGGCGTACTCGGCCTCGGGCGGCCTGCACGGCGTGGGCTCGAGCGTGGTCAACGCGCTGTCGGAAGAGCTCGTGGCCACGGTCAAGCGCGGCGGCACCGAGTACCGGATGGCCTTCCGGCGCGGCAAGGTGCGCGGCGGGCTCGACAAGGTGGGCGAAGCCCGGGGTACTGGCACCACCATCAAGTTCCGGCCGGACACCGAGGTTTTCGGCGACCTCACCTTCGAGTCCGACCGCGTCCGGGAGCGGCTCGAGGTGGTCAGCTACATCCACCGTGGGCTTCGCATCGTGCTCAAGGACGAGATGTCCGGCACCAGCGAAGAGTTCAAACACGACGGCGGCATCCGCGACTGGGCGCTCACGCTCAGCAAGCGCAACGCGCGCAACGCGCTCGTGCCCGAACCGTTCTACGTCCAGAAGCAGAACGGCGTACGCATCGAGCTGGCGCTGTTGTGGACCGACGGCACGCGGGAGCTGTTCGCGTCCTACGCCAACGGCATCCCCACCGGCATGGGCGGTACGCATGAGCAAGGATCTCGCGACGCCGTTACCCGTGCGGTCCGAACCTACATCGACACCCACGAGCTCCAGCCGCGCGGCCTGGTGCTCACCGCGGAAGACATCCGCGAGGGGATCGTGTGTGTCACCAGCGTCTTTCTCGCCGAGCCGCAGTTCCAGGGGCAGACCAAGGACAAGCTGAACAACCCCGAGATGCGCGGCATCGTCGAGGGCGCCATCCGCGGGGCGTTGGAACAGTTCCTCAACTCCAACCGTACGATCGCCGACCTGGTGGTGAACCGGGTCATCCAGGCTGCGCGGGCGCGGTTGGCCAGCCGCAGCGCCGAGGAGCAGGTGCGGCGCAAGTCGCCGGTCAACAACCGGCTCAACCTGCCGGGCAAGCTCGCCGACTGTTCCAGCAACGACCCGAGCGACAGCGAGCTGTTCATCGTCGAAGGCGACAGCGCCGGTGGGTCCGCGAAGCAGGGCCGGGACCGCGAGAACCAGGCCATCCTGCCGCTGCGCGGCAAGGTCCTCAACACCGAGCAGGCCTCGCTCAAGAAGCTCCTGGAGAACAAGGAGCTCTCCGACATCGTCAGCGCGCTCGGCTGTGGCATCGGCAAGGACTTCACCAAGGACCGCCTCCGCTACCACCGGATCGTCCTGTTGATGGACGCCGACGTCGACGGGCACCACATCGCCACGTTGTTGCTCACGTTCTTCTACCGGTACATGCCCGAGCTCATCGCCGGCGGCTACCTGTACATCGCGCAACCGCCGCTGTACCGCATCGAGGTGGGCCACACGACGCACTGGGCGGGCGACGACCGCGAGAAGGAGCGCATCCTCGGCCGCCTCTCCGCCGGCCAGCGCGACAAGGCGGAGATCAGCCGGTTCAAGGGCTTGGGCGAGATGCCGCCCAAGGTGCTGTACGACACCACGCTCGACCCCAAGAAGCGTCGGTTGTTGCGGGTCACCGTCCCCGACGGCCAGGCGGTGGCCACCGACCAGCTCATCGCCGACCTGATGGGGAAGGACGCCGCGCCCCGCTACCAGGCCATCATGGACGCGGGCCCCGAGATCGACGACCTCGACGTGTAGACTGCGGCATGGTCCGGCTCCACACCGCCCGGCTCGTGCTGCGCCCCATCACCCACGAGGACGTCGCCGCGTTCGCGGAGGTGTGCGCCGACGTGCGGGTGATGCGCCACATCGGCGACGGTCAGCCGCTCGGGTGGGAGGCGTGCGTGCGCACGGTGGAGCGGTTGGAGCGCCAGTGGGCGGAGCAGGGGCGCGGCTGGTGGGCCGCCACGCTGGAGGGGCGCGTGGTCGGCTGGGTGGGCTTTCGCGCCGAGCCCTACCTCGGGGTGCCCGAGGTGGGGTGGACCTTCGGCGTGCCGGTCTGGGGTCGGGGGCTCGCCACCGAGGCGGCCGGCGCAGCCCTGGAGTACGGCTTCGCGCACCTCGGCTACGGCGTCGTCAACGCGCTCATCCGGCCCGCGAACGACGCGAGCCAACGCCTCGCCGCGCGGCTCGGCTTCGCCCACATGGGTACCGTCGAGGTCGGCGGCGTGGTCCAGGAGTGGTACACCCGCCGCGCCCCGTGAGCCCGACGGCTCTGCGCAGCTTCTGCACGCCGCCGCCTCGGAATTGGTCTACACTTCATGATGATGGTGCTGCTCTTCGCGATCGGCTGCGTCCACCAGGTCTCCTGGACGGAGCAGTACGCCGCGCGCTACCCCGCGCCGACGACCACCGTGGCGGTGGTCGCGATGGAAGAAGCGTGTCGCCCCCTCGCCGAAGCGGTGATCGACGCGCTCGGCAGCCGCCCGGGGGTCGAGGTCAGGCCCGACGCCACCCAGCGCCTGTTCGTGCAGGGCTGCGACGACCTCGTCACCACCCAGGTCGACGTCGAGGGCAACTACCCCGGCCTCGGGTACGGCAACGCCGTCTACTTCGAGCGGCGGCGCTACACGCTGCACGGCTGGGCCAAGGGGGTGCTCGAGGTGCAGACCCCGGGCCTCGATCCGGTCAAGTTCACGGCCACCTCCGAGCGCGACCAACGCGGCCCGTGGGTCGCCTCGGGCGATCTCGACATCCCGGGTACGCCCGTGCTCCGCGACCGCCTCGCCGAGGACGTCGCCGATCAACTCGTACAGAACCTCGTCCCGCTGCCGGAGACCATCCGGCGCACGGTCTTCCCCGACCCCGAGCCCGGCACCTCGCGTCAGCTCCACAACGACGCGGTCGCGGCCGAGCGGGCCGGCAACCTCGACGAGGCGATGCGCCTGGCGCGCGCGGCCTACGCGGCCGACCCCTCGCCCGGGGCGATGGACTACGTCGAGGTGCTCGAGCACCGCTACGAGCAGGTCGGGTACGCTTCGAAGGAGTAGGCGGGCGCGTGCTTGCGCGTGCCGACGGCGTCGGATACGAGTCGAACGCGAGGTGAGTTGATGTTGTTCCGGCCCCCCCCCCCCCCCTCGACCGACACGCGCACGCGCCGCGGCGGCTCACTCCACATCGGGTTTGGTCACCCGCGGCGCTCCTGGCGCTGACGGCGTGCGTTGACTACGGCTTCAGCTTCGCGCCGCCCTCGACGGACCACATGGTCTGCCAGCCCGCCGAAGTGATGGCGTTCACTCCCTCCACCACGACCGACCGGCGGGTGGGGACCTCGGTGGCCATCGCGTCCTACGGCGCGTCGCCGGGCTTCGAGAATACGAGCCGGCTCCTGGTCAGCGGCGCGCCCGGTGACCCGTTCGCGACCGACTCACGGGTGTACGTAAGTGCGATCGACCTCTCTACGGGCGAGGTCGACACCGCCAGCCCGCTCAACCAGACGCTCACGCCGCAGACGGGCGGTACCATCCCGACCACGCGCCACTTCGGCGCCGCCGTCATCCCGGTGGATGCTCGCGAGTGTCACAGCGTGGGCGCGTTCTACAACGCGTGCGGTGAGGAGCTCGCCGTCGGCGCGCCCGACCTGGCCAACGACGAGTCGACCAAGGGGCTGGTCCAGTGGTTCGAGCCCCAGGGCACGGTCAATGGTGCCTATGCCTACGGGGGCCTCGTGGCCCCGCCCGCCAGCTACCCGATCGGTGCGCAGTTCGGGTACAGCCTGGCGACCGCGCCGCGCCCCCCCGTCCTCACCAACCCCTGGGAGGTGGCGCCGCGCCAGCCCTCCGACCTCATCGTGGGGGCGCCCGGCAACGGTACGGCAGTGGCATACCGCGTGGTACGCGGTATGCCCGATCCGTTCATCTTCGCGAGGGAATTCGCCGGGTCGTCGACGGCGCGCTTTGGCGAGGCGGTGGCGGCCGCCGACTTCGACGGCGACGGCCTGGTGGACGTCGCCGTCGGCGCGCCGGTGGGCACGGGCGGCGATCCTTCCGGGCGGGTTCACGTGTACAAGAACCTGGGCTACGGCGCCTACGGCGCCGCGGCGCTGATCCTGGATGGTCACGCGCTCCTGGCGCCGGCCGCACCAAACGAGGCCGACGAGTTCGGCTCGGCGCTGGCGGCTGGGAACCTGCTACGCGGCCCGGACAGTAGCCCCTGGCCGGCCGCCGAGCTGGTGGTCGGCGCACCCGGCCACCTGCTCAACGGCACCACCACCCGCACCGGCGGGGTGTGCGTCTTCCACCTCATCCCCTCTGCGACGGACCCGTCGGGGCTCGCGCTCGGCGCCATCGACTGCTTCACCAACCCCTACGGCGTGGTCTACCCGGCCACCGACGAGCGGTTCGGCGCTGCGGTGGCCGTAGGAAACTACCAAGCGGTCGATGGCCGTGGTGCGCTGAACAACGAAGCCTCCTTGCTGGAGGAGCTCGCGGTCGGGCGCCCGGGGGCCGACGCCGCCCGCGGTGCCGTGGCCGTGCTCAGCGGCGGCAAGACGTCGTTGGACGTCCACACCGGCATGACCGTACCCGCGCAGCTCTACCAGTACCCGTCGCGCGTGGTGAGCGCGCAGTTCGGTGCCGCGCTGGCACCCGGATACACGCAGAACAGCCCCTGGCAGGACGTGGCCGGCGGCGCCCCCGAGCACGCGACGGGCGCACACGTCCACGGCTCGACCTCGGCCACCGCAGCGTACAGCCTGCCGTCCACCTGCTCCGAGGTGGTCGGCGATTGGGACGAGACCACGCCGAGCGCCGGTGACGGCATCGTCACCTGGGAGGAGCTGGGCGAAGTCCACGTCAACTTCGTCGATGGCCTCGAGGTGACGATCCGCGACGGCTACGGCACCGGGGCTGTGTGCGAAGTGGATGGTTGTAAGGATGATCCTGCCGTGTACGACCCCACCGATCCGTCCACCTGGTGCACCGAAGTGGTGCAGAAGACGCTCACCGCCCG
>SXOM01000253.1 GCA_005776735.1 Pseudomonadota bacterium | reverse complement strand
GCGCGGGGGGCGGCGTGGCGGGAGTGACCGCCCGCACCGGCGGCGGTTGGGGCGATTCGAGCTCGGGCGCGAGCGTGTGGGCGGCGGCGAGGCCGCGACGTTCTTGCAGGCGCGGGCCCGGCGGCGTTCCGGCCGACTCCCGCCGGGTGCCCCCCATGGCCAGGTTGCGCTGCAAGCGCGGCGGCGGCGAGGGCACCCCGGCGCGGGGCTCCTCCGCGGGGACGATCTGCGCGTCGCGGGGGGTGGTGTCGTCGTGGGTGGGCTCGATCGGGGGCCGCGCGATGCGCGCCCGCAGCACGTCCAACCGGCGGTCGAGGCTGCCCTGGAGCTCGCCGAGGCGGGCGAGGTCGTCGCCGAAGGCGGCGGACACGCGCACGAGGCCCGCGAACGGCAGGTGCCCGGTGGCGAGGCGCAGGCTGGCCGCGCGCCCGGCACCGAGGGTGGCCAGCAGCGTCTCCGCGGCCTGGATGGTGGTGGGGTCGGCCATCCGGCGTCAGTCCTTGAGGCCGAGGGCGGCCATCTTGGCCTTGAGCTCCGCCTTCATCTTCTGCACCTTCTCCACCTCGTCCTCGTGGGACTTGATCTTGGTGCGGAGGGTGTCGTTCTCCTTGCGGGCGGCGTCGGCTTCGGCTTCGAGGGCGCGGGCGCGGGCGCGGAGGCGCTCGGTCTCGGTGGTGCCGTCGCGCGCTTCGCCTTCGAGGCGGGTGACCTCGGTGCGCAGCTTGTCGCGTTCGCCGATGAGGCCGCCGTGGGCGCTGCGCACCTCGTCGGCCCGGGCACGGAGCGCGGTCATCTCGCGCTTGAGCTCGGTGGCCTCGGCGCCGAGCGTCTCCTGCAACTGCTTGTACCGGGTGATCTCGAGCTCGGCGCTCACGATCTGCCGGGTGACGCTCTCGGCGCTGCGCATGGCGGTCCCCAGCTCGGCCAGGCGGGCCTCGAGGATGGCCTGGAGCTCTTGCGTGATGGCGGCGATGCGGGCGGCGTCGGTGGACATGTCGGGGGAATCCGGGGTAGCGATCGTCCGTAACGCCGCGCCGGAGGCCCCGTCAATCCAGGCGGCCCGGCGAACGGAGGCGGATGAAGCCGCGCCTGCTCATCGTGGACGCCGATCCCGCCTTCCGGCTGCGGCTGATCACGGTCTTGCAGCCGGTGTTCGAGACCTTGGTGCCCGGCCCCGGCGACGACGTCGTGAAGCTCGCCCGCTCGGCGCGGCCCGAGGTGGCGCTGATGGCGGCGGGCGGACGCCACCGGGTCGAAGCGCTCCGGGTGGCGCGCGTGCTCAAGACCGACGTCCGCATCGTTCCCGCCCTGGCGTTCTACTCCCGTCCGGGCGAAGCGCCCCCGCCGCGCCCGGCGGTCGAGGCGGTGCTGGTGGACGGGTACCTGCCCGACGCCGAAGCCGAAACGCTCGCCGCGTTCGCGGCCGCGTTGGCCCGCGGCGAGCACCCCGTCCCCGTGACCTGGCCGACGCCCGCGGCGGGCCCGGTGCGACGCGCGCTCACCCGGCTCCTTGGCCGGTAGGGGCGCCGAAGAGCGGCACCTGGCGAGGCGACTCGGGCGCGCGGGGGCGGGTGCGCGGGGGCGGGGCGCGGGCCGGTGCCCGCTCCGGAAAGCCGAGCCGGGCTCGCCAGAGGCGGAAGAGGGCGAGCGTGGCCTCCCACTCCTTGCCCTCGCCCGCGAAACGGCGGCCGAACCGGGCCTCGCCCACGCCGCCGGGGCGCATCCGGCGAATGCGCTCCATCACGCCGCCCGCCCGCTCGGGGAACGCGGCGGTGAGGCGCTCGCGGAAGACCTGCTCGACCACCCCGGGCAACCGCACGGGCATGAGCATCGCCCACGACGCGCCCGCCTCGTGCGCGGCCTGCAACAACCGCGGTACGTCCCGGTCGTTCAGGCCGGGGATGGCGGGGGCGATGTTCAGCCCGACGGGCACACCGGCCGCGGCCAACGCCCGCATCGCGGCGAAGCGGGCCGCCGGAGGCGGCGCCCCGGGCTCGATCGCCCGGCACACCTCGGCGTCGAAGAACGGGATGGAGAAGGTGACCTCGACGCCCGGGCCCCGGGCCAGCGCGGCGAGCACGTCGAGGTCGCGCGGAGGAAGCGCCGACTTGGTGACGATGGACACTGGATTTTCGTGGGCGAGGCACACCTCGAGGCACGCCCGCGTGAGCCGGTACTGGAGCTCGAGCGGCTGGTAGCAGTCGGTGTTGCCCGAGAACATGAGCACCTGGGGCTCCCACGTGGGGGCCGAAAGTGCCGCGTCGAGCAGGCGCGGTGCATCGGGCTTGACCAGCAACTTCCAGTCGAAGTCGCTGCCGGCGCCGAGGCCCAGGTGTTCGTGCGAAGGCCGTGCGTAGCAGTACGCGCAGGCGTGGAAGCACCCCCGGTACGGGTTGACGCTGTAGCGGAAGGGGAGATCGGGGCTGTCGTTGCGGGAGAGGATGGACCGCGACGCGTCGACCAGCACCTGCAAGTCGGCGGGTGGTGGCGCACAATCCCACTCGGTCGAGCCGCGCCACGGCGATGGGGGGTTCGCGACGGGTCGGCGCACGCGCTGAACATATGGTCAGGTTGCGGGGTCGGCAAGGGCGATAAGCTGCCGAATGTCTCGCCGCCTCGGAACCGTCTCCGTCCCCGCCGTCGGGTGGGGCGCCATGCCCATCTCGGTGCCCCCGCGTCCCTCGGAAGCCGATGCACTCGCCATGGTGAAGCTGGCCTTGGACCTGGGCGTCGAGCTGATCGACACCGCGGACGTGTACTGTCGCGACGACGACGACCTCGGGCACAACGAGCGGCTGATCGCTCGGGGGCTCGCGGCGTGGGGCCGCGGTCGCTCGGTGCTCGTCGCCACCAAGGGCGGGCTCAGGCGGCCGGGCGGCGCCTGGGTCGAAGACGGGCGCCCCGAGGCCTTGCGGGCCGCGTGCGAAGCGAGCCTCCGCGCACTCGGCGTCGAGCAGATCGGGCTGTACCAGCTCCACGCGCCCGACCCCGACGTCCCCTTCGCGGACCAGGTGGGCACCCTGTTCGACCTGCAGTCGGCCGGCAAGATCGCGCAGGTGGGGTTGTCCAACGTCTCGGCCGACCAACTGCGCGAGGCGGTGGCGCTCGGCCCGATCGCATCGGTCCAGAACCGGATGAACCCGCTGGACCTCGGCGCGGTGCACGACGGGGTGCTCGCCGCGTGTGAAGCCGCCGGGGTGGCGTTCATCGCCTACTCTCCGGTCGGTGGGCGAGAGGAGCGGGCGGAGCTGCTCGGCCACCCGGCGCTCCTGCGCGCGGCGCGTGAGCTCGACGTGACCGCGGGCACCGTGGCGCTGGCGTGGCTGTTGCGACTCTCGCCGGCCATCGTGGTGATCCCCGGCGCGAGCCGCCCGGAGAATCTCCGCGCGAACCTCGCGGCGCTGGAGCTGATTCTGCCCGACGGCATCGGGCATTCTCTGGACGCCGCTTTCGGAATGATTCACGACGACGCAGCCTGTGTTTGATTTTTTGCTTTCTGGGGCACGCCAATCCCGGCCGCTCACGCTAGGTTCGCCGTGATGGGCCGCCCGCTGACTACCGTGCTGTGTGTGGACGACGACCCGGACATTCTGGCGGTCGTCTCGTTGGCCTTGCGCACGCTGGGCGGGCTCACCGTCCACGCGGCGGGCTCCGGGCGCGACGCGCTCGACGTGCTCGCGCGCGAGCAGGTCGACCTCGTGCTGCTCGACGTGATGATGCCGGGGATGGACGGGCTGGAGACGCTCGCCGCCATGCGTCGTGACGCCCGCACGGCCGCGGTGGCCGTCGTCTTGATGACCGCACGCGTGCAGCTCTACGAGCAAACGCAGCCGCCGGAGGGCGTGCACGCGGTCATCGCCAAGCCGTTCGACCCGGTGTCCCTGGCCAGCCGGCTCCGGGCCATCTGGGCGAGGGTCGGCACGGAGTGAGCCGCCCCGCGGCGGGCCGGTGGGTGCTGGCTGCCGACGGGGTCGCGGTGGTGCTCCTCTCCCTCCTGCCGGTGTGGGCGTGGCGGCGGGAGGGTGCGGTGGCGACCCCCGAGCTGCCGGCCTTCATGGCCGACACCGACGTCTACATCTTCGGGCCCGACGCCGGCGCGTGGGCACAGAACGCGCTGGCGCTCCACCAGGGTCGCCTCGCCGACCTCGACCCCCACCGCCTCCCGACGTGGACCATGTTCACCGCTGCGGCGATGGAGCTGACGGGGTGGGACGTCGCACGGAGTGGGCACCTCGTGAACCGCGTGGAGCACCTGCTCCTCGGGCCGGTGCTCTACGCGCTCGGCCGGGCGCTCGGACTCAACGTGCTCGCGTTCGCCGCGGCCGCGCTCGTGGTTCTGCAGCCCACGCTCCTGGCGTCGTCGTCGCGCTTCGGCGTCGATCCCACCGTGACGTTGATGGTGCCGCTCATGTTGCTCACCGCGGCGTGGGCTGGGCGCTGGTGGTGGTCCGCGCCGCTCGGCGGGGCGCTCGCGGCGCTCACCATGATCTCCCACCTCACCGCGCTGGCGTTCCCGCTGTGTGGGCTCTTGTTGTGTGCGGCGAGCGCCCGGGGGGCGTGGCGCGGCCTCGCCGCGGTGCTGCTCTACGCCGGCGCCGCGTGGGGCGTGGTCCACCTGACCTTCGACGTCTTCCCGATGTTGCCACGGGACTTCTTCACCAACGCGCTCGCGGAGGGCGTGGCGCCGACCTCCGACCCGTCCATCGGCACCCAGGCGGCCTCGCGCGACGCCGCGGTGGAGCTGGTGCGCGCCAACGCCGGACATGCGCTCGACGAGGCGATTCGGTTCGTGGTCCGCCCGTTCCAACCGATCTTCCTCCCGTGGGCGGCCACGGTCGGCCTGGTGTGGGCGGGCCTGGTCGGCCCGCGGCCCGTCTCGCCGCGCCCGGACGACGACACCCGGTGGCGGTGGGTCGGTCGCGGGCTCGTCGCGCTCGTCGAGGGCGTCGCCGTCGCCTCGGCATTGGCGCCACTCCTTGCGTTTGCCGCGGCGAAGTCTCCGACCCGCTACAGCGAGAACCTCCTCCCGGTCGCGGCGCTCGTGGTGATGCGCGGCGCCGCTGCGGTCGTGGCGGCGGGGGCGGCCCTGGCGTCGTGGTGGCCCGCCGTCGCAGCGCGCCGCGGGTGGGGGGAGCTCGCGGTCGGCGCCGTCCTCACGGCGTCGTGGGTCGCCGGCGAGTGGCGCGAGCCTCACCAACGGGCGCCGATGATGCCCTCGATGACCGACCGCAACGCCCTCCTGGTGGGCCGGGTGCTCGCCGAGCACTTCGAGCCCGGCGGGGGCGCCGCGAGCGCCCTCCGCGAGGTGTTGCCCTACGCGGGCCTGCGCTACTGCCCCAACACCGTGTGCCCGTTCTCGGAGGGCGAGCAGGCCTACCGGTCGTGCGTCGAGGTCCTGCGCAAGGAGTGTCCAGGCGAAGGTCCGATCCCGTTGGTGGTGACCGGGTCGTTGACCGTCGAGCAACGCCCGGCGCTCCGCGTCAAGTTCGAAGACTGGGTGGGCACCCGCCTGGAGCCGGTCGCCGAGGTCGCCGGCTCCACGATCTACGCCATCCCGCGCACCGGCGCGCTGTAGCCGCACTGGCGCGGGATACCTCGCGGCGATGTCCCTCTCCGCCGTTGTCCTCGCCGCCGGCCTCGGTACGCGCATGCGGTCGCCGCTGGCCAAGGTCCTCCACCCGGTGCTCGGTCGGCCGATGGTCGGGTGGATCGTCGAGGCGCTCCAGGCCGTCGGTGCCGACGTCGTCGTGGTCGTGCACCACCAGGAGGACCAGGTGCGGGCGGCGCTGGCTCCGCTCGGCGTCCGCTTCGCCCACCAGGAGGCCCCGCGTGGCACCGGCGACGCGGTGGCGTCGGCGTTGTCGCTGCTCCCGAACGCCGGGCCGGTCGTCGTCACCGCAGGCGACACGCCGCTCCTGTGCGCCCGGAGCATCCAGCGCCTGCTCGCCACGCACGTCGGCTCGTGCACGGTCGCGGCGTTCTGTGCGGCCGACCCCACCGGGTACGGGCGCATGGTCCCCGGCGTCGGCGTGGTGGAAGAGGCCGCCTGCACCGTCGAGCAGCGCACGATCCGCGTGGTCAACAGCGGTCTCTACGTCTTCGACGCCGCGTACCTGCGCCAACGCCTGCCCCACCTGCAGCCGCACGCGCCCAAGGGTGAGCTCTGGCTCACCGACCTCGTGGGCCCCGACGCGGCCGTGGTGGCCGACTTCGCGGAGGAAGAGTTCCTCGGCGTCAACGACCGTGCGCAGCTCGCGCAGGCCCGCGGCATCCTCCGCCGCCGGGTCAACCGCGCCTGGGCGTCGTCGGGGGTCGACTTCGCGGACCTCGACACCATCAGCGTCGACGTGGGGGTGCAGCTCGAGCCCGGCGCCGTTCTTGGCCTCGGCGCCGTGCTCACCGGCGCGTGCCGGGTCGCGGGCGAGGTCGGCCCGCACTGCGTGGTGCACGACACCGTCATCGAGCCCGGCGCACGCGTACTCGCCGGGAGCGTGTGCGACGGCGCTTCGGTCGGCGCCGGGGCCGTGGTCGGGCCGCTCGCACGGCTCCGCCCGGGCGCGGACATTCGCGCGGGTGCCCACGTGGGCAACTTCGTCGAGGTGAAGAAGGCGGTCCTGCACGAGGGTGCCAAGGCCAACCACCTCGCCTACATCGGCGACGCCGAGGTCGGCGCCGGGGCCAACGTGGGCGCCGGGACCATCACGTGCAACTACGACGGGGTCTCCAAGCACAAGACGACGATCGGCGCCGGGGCGTTCATCGGCAGCAACAGCGCGCTCGTCGCCCCCATCCGCATCGGCGACGGCGCGATCGTGGGCGCGGGCAGCACGCTCACCCAGGACGTCCCGGCCGACGCGATCGCGGTCGAGCGTGCGCCCGTCAAGCTCACCGAGGCCACCGCCGAGCGCCTCCGGGCGCACTACCGGAAGCGCGCCGGGAGGTCGTGAGGGCGGCGCGCCGCGACCGTCCCGAACGACTCCGGGGCCGCCGCGCGCCGCGCTGCGATGCGCGCCGGGCTCCGCCCGCTTCGGGACGGTCGCGGCGCATCGCCCGTAGGCGCCCCCACCATCCGGCGACTCCGCGTAGGCCGCGGCTTGCGATCCTCCCCCCCGACGCGCGACACTCACCCGTCGAGGTGCGTCTCCCATGCGCGTCATGCTCATCCGTCCGCCCGCCAAGCACACCGTCGAGAGCGAGGTGCCCGAGGCGGTGTCTGCGGAGAACCTGAGCTATCCGCCGCTGGCGCTCATGTGCATCGCGCAGTTCCTGCGCGACCACTCCGCGCACGAGGTCACCATCCTCGACGCCCAACTCGACGACCTCGACTATGAGGTCATCGCGGCCAAGATCCGCGAGTGGAAGCCGGACGTCGTGGGGATCACCGCCTTCACGGTGCAGCTCGTCGACGTGCTCAAGACCGTCAAGACCGCCAAGGCGGCGGGCGCTCGGTACGCGGTGGTCGGCGGGCCGCACGTGAGCGACTTCCCCAAGGAGTGCGTGGGCCTCCCCGGGGTCGACGCGGTGGTCAAGGGCGAAGGCCAGAAGCCGATGCTCGACCTGTGCGACGCGTGGGCGCGCGGCGAAACGCCCAAGGGCATCGCGGGGACGATGTGCCACCCCGACGATCCGGTGCCCGAGCAGGACGTCTACTTCAGCAACAACCTGGATGATTACCCGATCGTCGATCGCACGATGGTCGACTACAAGCGGTACTACGACGTGATGGGGAAGGGCGGCATCTTCACCACGCTCATCTCGAGCCGCGGCTGCCCGTATCGCTGCACGTTCTGCAACACCCCGCGCCACCGCTACCGCGTGATGAGCCCGGCGCGCGTGTGCGAGGAGATCAAGGCCTGCCTGGACCTCGGGATCGAGGAGTTCTACTTCGTCGACGACACCTTCAACATCACCAACCAGCGCGTGATCGACCTCTGCGACGCGATCATCGAGCGCGGGCTGAAGCTGCGGTGGACCGTGCGTTTCCGGGTGAAGGGCGTCAACCGCGAGCTGCTCGACAAGATGAAGGCCGCGGGCTGCCACCGCATCCAGTTCGGCGTGGAGCAGGGCACCGAAGAGGGCCTTTTGCGCCTGAAGAAGGACGTGTCGGTGCGCGAGATCGAGAGCGCGTTCCGCTTGTGCCGCGAGGTGGGCATCCACACCGTCGCCTACTTCATGATCGGCACCCCGGTGGAGCGCTCGCGCGAGGACGTGCTCGACACCATCGCCTACAGCATCAAGCTCGATCCCGACTTCGTCATGTTCAACGTGCTCACCCCGTTCCCGGGAACCACGTTGTACGACGAGGGCATGCGCGACGGGGTGCTCGACGTGACCCCGTGGATGGACTTCATGAAGAGCCCCCGCGAGGACTTCAAGGCGCAGGTGTGGGACGAACACTTCAGCCGGGCCGAGTTGCGCGAGATGCTCGATCTCGCTTACCGGCGCTTCTACTGGCGTCCCAAGTTCGTGGTGCGCAACATCACCCAGATCCAGAGCCCGAAGGACTTCATGCGCAAGGCCACCGCCGGCCTCCGCATGTTGGTCGCCTAGGGCGTACGAGGTACCGACATGGTCGCTTCCCCTGACTCCGTGAGCTCCAAGAACGCCGGCGCCAAGCGCTTCTCGGTGGTGCTCTTGACCATCTACTCGGTCGAGAACGCCGGGATCCGCTACGTCTCGGCGGCGTTGGATCGCGAAGGGTTCGACACCACCGTGATCTTCCTCCGCGACTGGCGCCACAACGCGCTGGAGATGCCGACGGAGAAGGAGATCCAGCTCGCGCTGGGCGTCATCCGGGAAAAGAAGGCCGATCTGATCGGCCTCGGCTTCATGTCGTCGCTGTTTCCGATGGCGAAGGAGGTCACCCGGCGCATCCAGGAGGCCTTCCCGACCACGCCGGTGGTGTGGGGCGGCATCCACCCGACCTCGTGTCCCGAGGAGTGCATCCCCCACGTCGATTACGTTTGCGTCGGCGAGGGCGAGCTCGCGGCGATCGACCTGTGCGCGGCGCTCCGCGACGGGAAGGACACCACCAACATCCCGAACGTGTACGCCAACAAGGCCGGCAAGATCCACGTCAACAAGCCGCGGCCGCTCATCAAGGACATGGACTGGCTGCCGTACCCCGACGTGCGCGACGAGAACAAGTACTACATCGAAGCCGAGAAGATGACGATCGAGGAGCCGTGGAAGCGGGGTGCGGAGTACCGCATCTACTTCAGCCGCGGGTGCCCGTACAACTGCAGCTATTGCTACGTCTCGATCCTGCGCGACGTGTACGACGAGAAGGGGAAGGACTTCTACCGTGCCCGCTCCGTCGAACACATCCTCGGCGAGCTCGAGCTGATGAAGAAGACCTTCCCGAAGGTCGCCCGCATCAAGGTCGACGACGACACCAGCTTCGCGTTCGGCCAACAGTGGATGGACGAGTTCCTGGAGAAGTACCCGTCCCGCGTCGGCATCCCGTTCGAGTGCCTGCTCATCCCGCCGATGTTGCGGGAGGACATGCTGGTGAAGCTCAAGGCCGCGGGCCTGATCCGCGTTCAGACCGGCATCGAATCGGGCTCTTCGAAGGAGTCCAAGGAGATCCACAACCGGTCGCCCGGCAACGCCGCGATCCTGAAGTTCGGGGAGTTCAACAAGACGCTGCAGATGGACATCGTCTACGACATCATCGTCGACAACCCGTACGCCACCGAGGAGATGAAGCTCGAAACGGCCGAGTTCTTGCTCGAGCTCCCGCGGCCGTACTCGATCTACTTCTACAGCCTCAACTACTTCCCGCACACGACGCTCACCCGCAAGATGTTGGCGGATGGGCTCCTGGATCCCAACGAGGTCGAGGGCCGGGCCACCAAGTCGTGGAAGCAGTTCCGCGTGTCGATGGACTGGCCGCGCAGCGACGAGGATCGGTTCTACCTCGCGATCTACTCGCTGGCGTCGAAGAACTTCGTGCCCAAGAGCTTCATCCGCAAGCTCATCGACGAGCGCGAACACTGGAAGAAGCCGGAGAACATCGACAAGGTGTACTACCTCGCCTGGGGGGCCAACTACCTGCGCATGGCGCACGTGGGGCTGCAGTACTGGCGCCGCGG
>SXOM01000252.1 GCA_005776735.1 Pseudomonadota bacterium | reverse complement strand
GGTCGGGCGCCGCGGGCCGCGCGGCGGGGTTGCCGCCTTCGGGACGGTCGCGGCGCGGCCCCACCCCCCTCGACTACCCGCCGCCGAGCTGCTCCGCGCGTGCCTCCGCGAGCTCCCACATGCGGATCCACGCCTCCGCCGACCGGAAGAGCGGCTCGAGGTCGGCGTCGGACTGGGCGTCGTGGCGCGCGTCCTCGATGAGCTCGGGGAGCAGTCCCACGTGCACCATGCCTTCGGTGTTGAAGTCGACCGAGCGCGTTCCCAGGCGGGGCGCCGTGAGCGTGACGTCGCCGCCGTACGCGGTGAACGGGTAGGTGACCGGGTCGGCCTGCTCCACGGCGCACGCGCCCTCGGCGAACCGCGGCCCGGCCGCCCCGGCGAAGCCGTTGAGATCGAGGCCGAAGGGGGTGCCCGGATAGCCGCCGCTCTGGCTGATGAGCGCCGCTTCGGCCACGACCCCCTGGACCGTCGCGCCCGGCGAAGCGGGGTCCTGACACCGACCGAGTCCGACCGTCGAGATGCCGCCGAGCGCGTAGATGCGGCCGTCCCCGTCGCGGCCGTGGGTGCCAGCGGCCGGGTAGTCCGCCGCTTCGAGCAGCTCGAACGCGCGTTGGTAGGACCACATGGGCAGGTGGTCGAGCTCGATGATCATGCCGCGGGACATCAGGCCCCGGAAGAGCGCCTCGCCGACGTCGGTGATCGTGGCGTTCTGGCACCACGCCCCTTCGATCGGGTCCTCGAGGATGCGACCCACGAAGGTGAGCGCGGTGTCCATCGGGGCCGCGGGAAACCCGCTGAGGTCGTTGGGTGGCGCCGACAGGTACTCGGCGCGGGGTTCGGCCAGGCCGCCGAAGCTGATGCGACCGCCGTCGAAGCCGCCGGCGAACCCCTCCGGACAGGTCTGCGTCTTGTTGTTCCAATGCCCGCTGTTGAAGAAGTTGCCGAGCTCGATGAAGTCGCCCGAGCCGTCGCCGGGCGTGAAGCGGTTGTCGTACTTGTGGTTCGGGAAGATCGAGCGCACCCCGCGCGCGTAGTAGTCGTCGAGCTGCGCTTCGACCCACGCTTCGTCGCAGGTGGGCCCGCCCGCGCGCGGCGTGAGGTTGCACCGGAACAGGTCGGAGGTCTCGATCCCGAGCACCACCGCCATCTTCCCGGCGGCGATGACCTCGCGCGCTTCGGCGGGGGAGGTCACCACGCGGAAGAAGCCCGCTCCGGCGCCGCCGGCCTGCGCGTCGATGTAGTCCTGCATCGCCCAGGTCTCGTCGATGATGCGGTCGACCGCCGTCATGTCCTCGCAGTCGTAGCGGCTGGGCTCGAGGCCGTCGCCGACCATGAAGGTGCAGATGATGGAGTTGGTGGTGGCGTGCTGCACCACCAGCCGCAAGCCCCCCATCCACGCCCGCTCCAGCCACCGGTAGTACTGCGTCTGGTGCGTCGAGCGGTGGGGGGCGTCGGGCCAGTCGGGGAAGTCGGGGTACCCGGCGGTGAGGTGGTTGTCGTCTTCGAGCTCGCCGAGGAGCAGGTCGTCGATGAGCTCGGTCATGTCGGCGCTGTCGTTGCCGGCCTGGTCGAAGGCGTAGCCGAAGAAGTCCTGCCGGCCGGCCTCGCCGTGGAACGGCGCGCAGTCGGGGAGCGCGTGCTCGACCCCCAGGCGGTGGAACGCGCCGCCGTGGAAGACTCCGCCGCCGCCGAACGCGAAGTTGGACAGGAGGTGGGAGTGGGCGTCGGCGATGCCGTAGAGGGTGCCGTCGTCGAACGTGGTGCGCGTGACGACGCCGGTGGCGTCGAGCGAGAGCTCGGGGAAGGTGGCACACCCCTCGGCGGGCTCCAGCGTGATGGCGAGCCCCTCGTCGCCCAGGCCGAGGCGGCCGAGCCACGTCCCGTTGCGCCGGTTCTTCAACTGCACGCGCGGCCCGCCCCGCGCCGCGTTCTCCATCACCCATTCGCCGCCGGAGATGTACCCGTCGTCGACGACGAGGTCCTCGACCCGGGTCATGTCGGACTCGAGCGACGGGGCGCGGGTGAGCGCGCTGGACTCGGCCACGAGGTAGCTCCCGTCGGCGTCGTAGAGCAGGTACACCCCGAGGTCGGCGGCCTGCAGGCGAAAGCGCGCCGCGTCGCCCTCGCCGTTCCACGCCCAGGCGTAGGTGCCGTCGCCGGGGACGAGCCAGTCGTCGTCGGCCCGCAACGACACGCAGCGGTTCGCCCACGTGTCCACCGCCATGTCTTCGGGCGGCAGCGTGGCTTGCCCGCACGCGACGCCGAGGAGCAGGGAGCAGGGGGCGAGGGCGAGCAGGCGTCGGCGCATCCGCGAATGTAGCGCGGCCTTGACGCCCGCCCGCCCCCGACCTTAGGCGCGCGCCGTGCGGACGATCGGACCCAGCCGCCGGCACAGCCTGGCCGGCTCGTACGACGGACGTGTGGACCCCCTCGAAGGGTACCAGCGCCTGATCCAGTACTGGGGGGTGATGTTCGATCGTCGCAACGAGCTCGCGACGCTCGACTGCATGAACTTCAGCCTGGAGCAGTTCCCCGAGGTGCTCTCGGTGGCCGAGGTCGCCGCGATCCAGCGCATCGAGTCCGGCTATGCGTCGCCCGACGGTGAGCCGGAGCTCGGTGAGCTCATCCGGCGGGTGGAGCTGGCCCGCCTCCTGCGGCACAGCCCCGACCGGGGTGCGGCCCACCGCGCGCTCGTCGCGCGGGCGGGCACCGGCTGCGGCGCCGGGACCAGCGGCGCGATCATGGCGGTCATGCGGGCGATCCTGCGCCTGCCGCCCGAGCGATTCCCGCGCGCGAACCGCTCGCCCGAAGCGGTCTTCGTCGTGCCGAACTACCCGGTGTGCGCGGCGCAGCTCGACCAGCTCCGCCCCGGCCTGACCCCCCGGTACGTCCACGCACGCCGGGAGAACGGCTACCTCGCCACCTACGACGAGGTGGTCGCCGCGGTGACCCGCCAGACGGTGATGGTCGCGCTGACCTACCCGAGCAACCCGGCGCAGACGACCTACGAGGGCACCGGCGCCGACGAGCTCGCCCGCATCGTGCGGTTCTGCCAGGCCGAAGGCATCTTCCTGCTGGTCGACAACATCTACCAGGAGCTCGTGTACGGCCCCGGGCGGCGATTCGAGGAGGTCTTCGCGTACGCCGACGGGCCCGACTACGTGGTGAAGTTCTACGGTCCGTCCAAGGACACCCCGTTCTACGCCGGCTATCGGATCGGGTACTGGTTCGGCGACCCGCGCCTGCAGGCAGGCGCCCGCGAGGGCCTGTGGGCGGCGGAGAACAGCGCCAACCCCACGTCGATGGCGATGTTCGCGATGGCCCTGCTCTTTCGCACCCTGCGCGCGGACGACGCACCGCTGCGCCTCGACGACGTCCGCCACCTCGAGACCGGGGTGTTCGGCTGGGGCCGGCAGGTGGACCGCCGGGCCTGCTTCGACGCCCTGTCCTCCGCGCGCCTGTTCGAACGGTTCAACCGGCGCCTGGACCACGCCGAAGCAGCCCAGCGTACGGCCGTGCGCCGTGTGCGGCAGCGTGTGGAGGAGCTTCCCAGCCTCGCGGAGGTCGTCAACGGCGACATCGGCAACGTGTGCCTGATCCGCGTCGACCCCGCGTGGTTCGACGGGAGCGACGTGGACCTGTTCCATCTCCTCGCCGACCACGGCCTCGCCGTGCTCCCCGGCAACGCGTTCGGGCTCCCCCTGGCGGCCGGCGAAGCGTGGTTCCGGATGACGCTGGTGCACGCGTCGATCGACACGCTGCTCGAACGCCTGGAGCGGGTCGACGCCGTCGTCCGGACCGCCCGGGGTTGAGCGGCGCGCGGGCGGCCATCTACCGAGAGTAGACACGCCTCCACACTTTGTCGCGGCGGGCGATCGCACCGCGGGGGCCGGGCAAGACGCGGCGACCCCGGGGCGCGGGTCGGCGTCTTTCGGGGGCAAACGCTTGGCGTTGGGCAGAACGAGGTCACCACCCGACCCGTCACCCGCCGCGTCACCGAACCGGCCAGCCAGGGCGGCGTTTGGCACAACGGGGGGACGCCGAACCGCGAGGGTCTTGCTGCACCGGCCCCAGGTCGGTGAGCGTGGCGATGTCGAACTTCGAGCGGACTTGGGGGGAATGGCGACTTGGCCCGGGGCTTGCTACCCCGTCGGTGCACAACCCGGACGCTTCATGCCTCCCCGCCTCCCCGGCCGTCTCGCGCTGCTCGCGCTCGCCACGTTCGTTGCCTTCCCCGCCTGTAACACTGAACCCGCACCCTCAGGCGAGGTCACGGCCGAAGCGCCCGACACCCTCGTGTCGGCGTACACCTCGGGGGTCGTCGGGCGGCGCGCGCCCATCACGGTGCGCTTCGTCCGCGAGGTCGCGACGCCCGAACAGGTGGGCAAGCCGGCCACCAGCCCGTTCCGCTTCGAGCCGGCGATCGAAGGCGCAGCCGCGTGGAGCTCCACGTCCGAGCTCACCTTCACGCCGAGCGCCGACATGAAGCCGGGCCAGCGGTACGCGGCCGACGTGGACCTGCCGGGCCTGCTCCCCGGCGTGGCCGACGCGCGGGCGTTCCGCATGGAGTTCGCGGTCGTCGCGCCCGACTACGGCGTCGAGCTCGCCGGACTCGCGGCCGACGGCGACACCACCAAGCAGACCATGACCGGTCGGGTGGAGCTGGCCGACCAGGCGGAGCCGACCGTCGTGGAGAAGGTCCTCACCGCGGAGCACAGCGGCGACACGCTCACCGTGAGCTGGACCCACAGCGAGGACGGCCGCGAACACGAGTTCGTGGTCCGCGGCATCACCCGCACCGTCGACGGCTCCACCCTCACGCTCAACTTCGACGGCGGGCCGCTCGGCGTCGATCGCTCCGACAGCCAGACCGTCGCCGTGCCCGGGCTCAACCAGTTCATCGTCACCGGCGTGCGCGCCGAGACGCAGGGCGAGCGCCACATCGAGGTGCGCTTCAGCGACCCGTTGTCCCCCAAGCAGGACCTCCGCGGCCTCATCCGCGTCGAGGGTCGCCCCGACGTGCAGGTGCAGCGCGAAGGGAGCGTCGTGCGCATCTACTCGGCTTCCGGCTGGTCCGACAGCGAGACGGTGATGCTCAGCGGGCTGAAGAACTCGGCCGGCTACGCGCTCAAGGGGCAGGGGAACCACACCGTGAGCTTCGCGCCGCTCGTGCCGAGCGTCCGCTTCGCGACCGCGGGCGTCATCCTGCCCACCGCCGCCAACCTCACGATCCCGCTCGAGGTCACCAACGTCCGCGCGGTCCACGTCGAGGCCATCCGGGTGGTCGAGGCCAACGTGCCGCAGTTCTTGCAGGTCAACGCCCTCGAAGGCCACGAGCAGATGACCCGCGTGGGCAAGACGGTGTGGTCCGAACGGGTCGAGATCGCCGGCGGCGGCGAGGCCTACAACCGCGTGCAGCACGTCGGCCTCGACGTGAGCCGCCTCGTCAAGGACCAACCGCGCGGCCTGTACCAGCTCAAGCTCCGCTTCGAACGGGCCGACGTGCTCGTGGAGTGTGCGACCGCCCCGTGGACCGAACCCACCGAGGACGGGCCCGCCGCCACCTGGGACGAGCCGGCGCCGGAGAAGAGCTTCTGGGACTACTGGGACAACTACGGCGAAGACGGCTGGTCGGCGTGGGAAAAGCGCACCGACCCGTGCGAACGGGCGTTCTACCTGCCCACCTACGACCACGACATCACCGTGACCCGCAACTTCCTGGTCAGCGACATCGGCCTGGTGGCCAAGGAAGGGGCCGACGGGCGGCTCCGTGCGGTGGTGACCGACCTCGTACACGCCAAGCCGCGCGACGGCGCGGAGATCGAGGTGCTCGACTACCAGCTCCAGGTGGTCGCCAAGGGCCGCAGCGACGCGCAGGGCATGGTCGACCTGGAGGTGCCGGAGCACCCGTTCGCGGTCGTGGCCCGCCACCAGGGCCAGGCCGGCTGGTTGCGCATGGACAAGGGGTCGGCGCTGGCGACGAGCCACTTCGACGTCGGCGGCGCCACGCTCACCCGCGGGCTCGAGGGCTACCTGTACGGCGAACGCGGCATCTGGCGCCCGGGCGACGACATCTACCTGACGTTCGTGCTCAACGACACCACCGGACGCCTGCCGGAGAAGCACCCCGCCGATTTCGAGCTGGTCAACCCGCTCGGGCAGACCATCGAGCGCCGGACGATCACCGACCCGGTGGGCGGCTTCTACCGCATCACCGCGAGCACGCCGAGCGACGCCCCCACCGGCAACTACACCGCCCGCGTGCGCGTGGGCGGCGCGGTCGTCGAGAAGACCCTCCGCGTCGAGACCGTGGTCCCCAACCGGCTCAAGATCGAGCTGGACGTGAAGGACACCGTGAAGTCCTCGGACCTGTCGTTCCGCAGCACGTTGTCGTCGCGCTGGTTGCACGGCGCCCCGGCGCCGGGGTTCAGCGCCGACATCGCGCTGGCCCTGGCCCCGAAGCCGACCACCTTCCCCAAGTACGGCGACTACGCCTTCGACGACCCGCTCGCCACGTTCTCCTACGAGACCGCGACCATCTGGGAGGGCGAGCTCGACGAGACCAGCAAGGCCGAGGTGCAGGCCGAGATCCCCGCCCCCGAGGGCGCGCCCGGCCTGTTGACCGGCACCCTCCAGACCCGCGTCTTCGAGCCGTCGGGCGCCTACAGCGTCGACGAAGCCCAGGTCGTGGTGTCGCCGCACCAACGGTACGTCGGCGTGCAGCTCCCCAAGGGCGACGCCGCGCGCGGCATGCTGCTCACCGACCAGAAGCACCCGGCGAAGGTCGTGCTCCTCGACGAGGACGGCAAGCCGGTGGCCGACGGCGAGGTCGAGATGAACCTCTACAAGCTGGACTGGCGCTGGTGGTGGGAGAAGTCGCCGGACAGCCTCGCCCAGTACGCCGAGTCGGAGAGCCTGCGGCCGCTCCAGTCGGGCACGGCGAAGGTCAAGGGGGGCACCGCGAGCTGGGACTTCGAGGTGAAGTACCCCGACTGGGGCCGGTACCTCGTCACCGCGCGCGACCGCTCGGGCACCCACCGCACCGGCAAGATCGTGTACATCGACTGGCCGGGCTGGGCCGGCCGCGCCCGGGCCGATCAGCCGGGCGGCGCCAGCGTCCTGTCGCTCACGACGTCCGAGAAGAAGGTCGAGGTCGGGCAGCCGGTTTCGCTCACCTTCCCCATGGCCCAGGGCGCCCGCGCGCTGGTGAGCCTCGAGAGCGGGAGCAAGGTCGTCGACATGCGCTGGGTGGAGGCCACCGCGGGCGCCGACACGACGACCACCACGTTCACCGCCACCTCGGCGATGGCGCCCGGCGTGTACGCCAACGTCACCGTCGTGCAGCCCTACGTGGGCCGCGGCAACGACGCGCCCATCCGCCTCTACGGCATCGCGCCGATCGAGGTCGTCGACCCGAAGACCCGCCTGCAGCCGAAGATCGCCACCTCGGCGACGTTCCTGCCCGAGTCGACCGCGATGGTGAGCGTGTCGGAGGCCTCCGGCCGCGCCATGACCTACACGCTCGCGGTGGTCGACGAAGGGCTCCTCGGCCTCACGCGCTTCAAGACGCCCGACGCGTGGAGCACGTTCTACGCCCGCAAGGCCCTGGGGGTCCGCTCGTGGGACCTCTTCGACCAGGTCGCCGGCGCCTACGGCGGCGCGCTCGAGAGCACGCTCGGCATCGGCGGTGACGGCATGGGGCTGGAGGGAGAGAAGCCCCAGGCGCAGCGCTTCAAGCCGATGGTCCGTTACGAAGGCCCGTTCGCGCTGGCCGCCGGCGAGACGCGCAAGCACGACATCGCCGTGCCGCAGTACGTCGGCGAGGTCCGCGTCATGGTCGTCGCCGGCGGGTCGGGCGCCTACGGCATGGCCGAGCAGCAGGTCCCCGTCAAGAAGCCGCTCATGGTGCTCGCGACGCTCCCCCGGGTGCTCGGCCCCGAAGAGGAGCTCGACCTGCCCATCTCGGTGTTCGCGCTGGAGCCCAAGATCAAGGACGTCACGCTCTCGGTCGAGGTCGACGGGCCGCTCTCGGTGGTGGGCGACAAGAAGCGTTCGCTGAAGTTCTCCGCGGTCGGCGACAAGCTCGGCACGTTCCGCCTCAAGGTGGGCGCGACCCCGGGCATCGCCAAGGTCAAGGTCGTCGCCGCGGGCGGCGGCGAGACCGCGAAGCACGAGATCGAGCTGGACGTCCGGTACGCCGCGACGCCCGAGACGCACGTGGTGGCCAAGGCGGTGGAGCCCGGCCAGGCGTGGTTGGCCTCGGTCGAGCTGCCCGGCGTGGCCGGCACCAACGAAGCGACCGTGGAGCTGAGCCGGGTGCCGCCGTTGGACCTCGCGCGTCGGCTCGACGAGCTCGTGCGCTACCCGCACGGCTGCATCGAGCAGACCACCAGCGCCGCGTTCCCTCAGGTGTACCTCAGCCAACTCGTCGAGCTCGACGACGCCCGCCAGAAGCAGGTCCAGGCGCACCTGAAGGCCGCCATCACCCGCCTGCGCACGTTCCAGCAGGCCGACGGGGGCTTCGGCTACTGGCCGGGCAACCCGAGCGACGAGTGGGGCACCAACTACGCGGGTCACTTCCTGGTGGAGGCCGAGCGCTCCGGCTACCTCGTCCCCGCCGGGATGCGCGCCGACTGGCTGCGCTTCCAACGGGAGCGGGCCAACCGGTGGGTGAAGTCCGGCGAAGGTTCGGACCTGGAGCAGGCCTACCGCCTGTACACGTTGGCCCTGGCCGGCCAGCCCGACGTGGGCGCGATGAACCGCCTCAAGGACGTGAACCTGAGCCCGACCGCCCGGTGGCGCCTCGCCGCCGCCTATGCGCTCTCCGGCCAGAAGAGCACCGCGCAGGCCGTGCTCGCCAAGCCGAGCCTCGACGTGTCGCTGGTGCGCCAGCTCACCGGCACCTTCGGGTCGCCGCTGCGCGACCAGGCGATGATGCTCGAGGCCGCGGTGCTCCTCGGCGACACCGACCGCGCCGGGAAACTGGCGACGGCGGTGTCCAAGGGGCTCACCGAGTCGAGCTGGCTCAGCACGCAGGAGACCGCGTACTCGCTGGTGGCGATGGCCCGCTTCGCGCAGGTCGGCGGCACCTCCGAGTCCATCAGCGCGAGCTGGGGCCTCCAGGGCGGCAAGTCCACCACCGTCACCGGCCAGCGCGCGCTGGTGCAGGCGCCGGTCACCGGCCTGCCCCAGACCGGCGTGCCGCAGCTCACGGTCAAGAACACCGGCACCAAGACCTTGTTCGCGCGGGTCATCGTGCGCGGTACGCCCCCGGTGGGCAAGGAACAACCCCGCGCCGAGGGCCTCGCGCTCGACGTGGAGTACCGCAACTCCGGCGGCCAGGCGATCGACGTCGACACCGTCGAACACGGGCTCGACCTCGTCGCCCACGTCACCGTCACCAACACGTCGGGGGCACGCCTGGACGAGCTGGCGCTGAGCCAGGTGTTCGCGAGCGGGTGGCAGATCCACGGCGTCGCGCCGGGCCGGGGCGCCGGCTTCGAGTACCGCGACGTCCGCGACGACCGCGTGTACACCTACCTGGACATGGCCCCCGGCGAACGCCTGGAGTTCGACGTCCCGGTCAACGCGAGCTTCGCCGGCCGCTACTACCTGCCGGGCGTGAGCGTGGTGGCGATGTACGACGAGTCCATCGGCGCGCGCACCGCGGGCCAGTGGATCACCGTCGCGGCGCTCCCGGAGGGCTGACCGATGTCGCGGCGCCGGGCCGTTCGGGTGGTCGGCCTGGCGCTCCTGTGGGTGGCGGGGTTCTTCGCGCTGCCCACGGCACGGGTGGTCGCCCCGCACTCCAGCGTGCTCGTCGACGCCGAGGGCCACCTGCTCGGCGCCACCGTGGCGGCGGACGAACAGTGGCGGTTCCCGGGCACCGGCCGCGTCCCCGCGCGGTACGCCCGCGCCGTCGTCGTCTACGAAGACAAGCGGTTCTGGTCGCACCCGGGCGTCGACCCGCTCGCCATCGGCCGGGCCCTGCGGCTCAACCTGTCACGCGGCGAGGTCGTGAGCGGCGCGAGCACCCTCACGATGCAGGTGGTCCGCATCGCCCGCGGCAACCCGCCGCGCACGCTCGGGGAGAAGGCGGTCGAGGCCGTGCTCGCGCTCCGGCTCGAGGCTGCCGACTCGAAGGAGGAGATCCTCGCCACCTACGCGGAGAACGCCCCGTTCGGCGGCAACACCGTGGGCCTCGAGGCCGCCGCGTTCCGCTACTTCGCGCGGACCCCCGACGAGCTGAGCTGGGCCGAAGCGGCGACGCTCGCGGTGCTCCCGAACAGCCCGTCGCTCATCCACCCCGGCCGCAACCGCGACGCCCTCCGTCGGAAGCGCGATTCGCTCCTGGACGAGCTGCACCGCCTCGGCGACCTCGACGCGGTCGACCTGGAAGCGGCGAAGGCCGAACCGGTGCCCGCCGTGCAGGCCCCCATCCCCCACGACGCCCCGCACCTGCTCGCCCACGCCGCGGGAACGCGCGTGGAGACCACGCTCGACGCGGGCCTGCAGTCGCGCACCCGCCGGGTGGTCGAGCGGAACGCCGCTGAGCTGGCCGGCCTCGGGGTGCACAACGCCGCCGCGGTCATCGTGGAGCTGTCGACCGGCGACGTCCTCGCCTACGTCGGCAACGTGTCCCCCGGCGACACTCGCGGGAGCCACGTGGACGTCGTCCCCGCCGCGCGCAGCACGGGGAGCGTGCTCAAGCCGTTCCTCTACGCCCAGATGATCGGCGACGGGCGCCTGTTGCCGCGGCAGCTCGTCGCCGACGTCCCCGGGCGCGTGGGGGCGTTTTCGCCCGAGAACTTCGATCACGAGTACCAGGGCGCCCTGCCGGCCGCCGTGGCCCTGGCCCGCAGCCGCAACGTGCCCGCGGTCGCGATGTTGCGCGACCACGGCGTCGAGCGCTTCGCGAGCGACCTGCGCAAGATGGGCATGACCACGCTGTTCCGACCCGCGTCCGAGTACGGCCTGAGCCTCATCATCGGCGGCGCGGAGGGGTCGTTGTGGGACCTCGTCGGCCTGTACCGCGACCTGGCCCTGACGGTGGTCCGCGACGACGGGAAGCTCGGCGCGCCGATGCGGTGGCGCCGCGCCGGCCCGGCGCCGACCGACCGGCCGGCGGTGCTCGATCGCGGCGCGGCGTGGCTCACCCTCCAGGCGTTGGTCGAGGTGAACCGACCGGGCGTCGAGGCGAACTGGCGTGCGTTCCGCGGCGCCGAGTCGGTGGCGTGGAAGACCGGCACCAGCCAGGGGTTCCGCGACGCCTGGGCGATCGGGGTCACGCCCACCCACGCCATCGGCGTCTGGGTCGGGAACGCCGACGGCGAAGGGCGCCCCGGCCTCACCGGCTACCAGGCGGCCGCCCCGCTCTTGTTCGACCTGTTCGACCTCGTCCACACCGAGGGCACCTTCGCCGAGCCGCGCGGCGACCTGGTGTCGGTCGAGGTGTGCGCCGCCAGCGGGATGCTCGCCGGTCCGGACTGTGAACACCGCACCACCCAGGCCGCCCCGCTCGCGGCCGAGCGCGCGGGCGCGTGCGCGTACTGCAAGCCCATCCACTGCGCGGAGGCCCCGCCCGCCGCGTGCTCCGCGCGCGTGCACGCCGCCTGTCAGGCCGATCTCCACACCCGGTCGTGGTTCGTGCTCCCGCCAGCCCAGGAGTGGTACTACGCCCGCCGCAACCCGACCTACCGCCCGCTCCCGCCGCTCCGCGAAGACTGTCGCGAAGGCGTCGCGGAGGCGCCGCCCCTGGTGATCCTGAGCCCCGCCCCCGGCACCGAGGTCTACATCCCGATCGAGACCGACGGAAAGCGCGGCCGCGTCGTGCTCGAAGCGAGCCACCGCGACGCCCGCGCCGAGCTGTACTGGCACCTCGACGACCGCTTCGTGGCGACCACGGTGGCGCCGCACCAGGTGGCCGTGGCGCCGCCCCCCGGGCGCCATCGCCTCACGATCGTCGACGCCGACGGGGCGCGGGTCGAACGCAGCTTCACGGTGCTCGCCGGCACACGGTAAGGTGGAACCATGACGACCACCCTGCTCTCTCCGCCTCCGCACCGCCGCCGCTTCCCCGGCATCTCCTCCCGCGCCTGGGAGCACCCTGCCGATCGCGCCGCGCTCTCGGCGCTGCGGGCCGTGCCGGGGTTCGACGGCGTGGTCAAGTGGATCTTCGGCATGTTCACCGAGCGTGGATTGCGCGCGGTGTACCTGGGGAGCGCGGTACAGGTGGGCCCCGACCAGTACCCGCGCATCCACCGGGTGTACCTCGAGTGCCTCGACGTGCTCGACATCGCCACGCCCTACCAGCTCTTCGTGGCGCAGAACCCGGTGCTCAACGCCGGCGCCGTCGGCTGGGAAGAGCCGTTCATCGTCCTCAACAGCGGGACCGTCCACGCCCTCGACGACGACCAGCTCCGCTACGTCATCGCCCACGAGCTCGGCCACATCCAGAGCGGCCACGTCCTGTACAAGACGATGCTCGGCATGCTCCTGCGCGCCGCCAACCTGGCGCTCGGCATGCCGCTCACCGGAATCGCGCTCTTCGCGGTGATCGCGGCGCTCCTGGAGTGGGACCGCAAGAGCGAGCTGAGCTCCGACCGCTGCGGCGCCCTGGTGTGCCAGGACCCCGAGGCGGTGCGCCAGGCGTTGTTGCGCATGGCCGGCGGGGTGGCCGAGGGGGCCAACGTCGACGCGTTCCGCGAGCAGGCGCGCCGCTACGACGAAGGTGGGAACGTGCTCGACGGGCTCGCGCGCACGCTCGCGCTCCTCGGCCGCACCCACCCGTTCCCCGTCCAGCGCCTCCACGAGCTCGACCGGTGGATCGAGTCGGGCGAGTACGCGCGGGTCCTCGCCGGGGAGTACCCGGACCGCAAGGACGACCCCGCCGACTCCCCGTGGCGGGCGTGGACCGAGGCCGCCAGCCACTACTCCGAGCGCGCCAGGCACGCGGCCGATCCGCTCAGTCGGCTGGTCCGCGGCGCGGCGGGTCGTGCGTCGGGGATGTTTCGCGGAGAACCGAAGGAGTAGCGCCGGCGCCCGGTGCGCACCGGCCTCGGCGCGCCTCGGGACGGTCGCGGCGCACCGGCCATCCGTCATCCGGTCGATGGGGGACCCACCGCCGACGAGATAGGCGCCGCCCACTTCGGGAGCCCCATGCGTACGTCGTTCCTCACCCTCCTGCTCCTCGCCTGTGGTGGCGAAGAGAAGCCCACTCCGGTTGTCGAGAAGCCGGCCGAGCCGCCCCCCGGCGTCGCCGTGGACAAGGCGCGCCTCGCCGCGTTCGGCGCCCTCCCCGCCCGGATGGAGGCCACGCCCGCCTCCCCCGCGGCGATCGACCTCGGTCGCGCGTTGTACTACGACGCCAGACTCAGCAAGAACCAGGACATCTCCTGCAATTCCTGCCATCAGCTCGACAAGTCGGGCGTCGACGGCAACCCGACCTCGCCCGGCCACAAGGGTCAGCTCGGCGGCCGCAATTCGCCCACCTCCGTCAACGCCGCCGGGCACTTCGTCCAGTTCTGGGACGGGCGCGCCGCGGACGTCGAAGCGCAGGCGAAGGGGCCGGTCCTCAACCCGGTCGAGATGGCGATGCCCGACGAGGCGTCGGTCGTGAAGGTCCTCAAGTCCATTCCCGGCTACAAGCCGATGTTCGACGCCGCGTTCCCGGGCGAAGCCGACCCCATCACCTACGACAACATGGCCAAGGCCATCGGCGCGTTCGAGCGTGGCCTGGTCAGCCCGGCCAAGTGGGACCAGTACCTCGGCGGTGACGACGCCGCGTTGTCCGACGCCGAGAAGCAGGGGTTCAACGACTTCGTCGACGCCGGCTGCACGGCCTGTCACGGCGGCACCTACGTCGGCGGCGCCACGTACCAGAAGCTCGGCCTCGTCAACGCCTGGCCCGACGCGACCGACCTCGGCCGCTTCGGGGTCACCGGCGTCGAAACCGACAAGATGGTCTTCAAGGTGCCGGGCCTGCGCAACATCACGCAGACGGGCCCCTACTTCCACGACGGCAAGACCGCGTCGTTGGACGAAGCGGTCCAGAAGATGGGCCACCACCAGCTCGGCAAGGCGCTCACCGACGCCCAGGTCCAGTCGATCGTGACCTGGCTCGGTGCGCTCGAAGGCAAGCTCGATCCGGCCTATGTCGCCAAGCCGACCCTGCCCGAGAGCGGGCCCGACACGCCCAAGCCCGACCCGAGCTGAGCCGACGGCGGGGGGTCCGCGCCGCGACCGTCCCGAAGCGGGCAGGGTCCGGCGCGCGGCCCGCGGCGTCGCGCGACGTTCCCGCCTACTCCCGAGGTTTGCGGCCCTGCAGACGCGCGACCTCCTGGTACCGGTCCAGGGTGGCCGCGCACCGCGCCAGGACCCCCTCCAGGGGTTGGCCCATCAGGAGCTCCACCCCTTCGGACACGTGCGCCGCCGACCACACCCGGAACTTCCCCGCGGCGCAGGCCTCGACCACCTCGTCGTCCAGGCACAGGTCGGCCACGTTGGTCGCGGGGATGAGCACCCCTTGGCGGCCGGAGAGGCCCATCGCCTTGCACGTGGCGTAGAACCCCTCGACCTTCTCGTTGACCCCGCCCACCGACTGCACGTCGCCGAACTGGTTGACCGAGCCGGTCACCGCGATCCCCTGGTCGATCGGCAGGCCCGACAACGCCGACAAGAGCGCGTAGAGCTCGGTGGTGCTCGCGCTGTCGCCGTCGACCTTGCCGTACGACTGCTCGAAGGTGAGGCCGGCGGCGAAGGCGAACGTACGGTCCTGCCCGAGGTGGCTGCGGAGCCACCCGGTGAGGATCTGCACGCCCTTGTCGTGGCTGCGCCCCGACAAGCCCACTTCGCGCTCGATGCTGCCGATGCCGGAGCGCCCGACGCCCACCGTACACGAGATGCGCATCGGGCGGCCGAAGTCGTGACCGCCGACGTGGTAGACCACCAGGGCGTTGATGCGGCCCACCGCGGCGCCGTCGACCTGGAGCTGCACGGTGCCGCGCTCGATGAGCTCGAGGGTGCGCCGCTCGGCGAGCCCGTCGCGGTGCCGCCGTGCGGCGAGGGCGGCCTCGACGTGCCGCGAGTGGGCCTGGTCGTCGCCCGCCATCTGGACTTCGCACGCGGTCTCGCGGAGCAGGTCGGCGATCATCCCCATCTGCGTCGTGATGCGATCCCCGCGGCCCGGCTCGCGCACCGCCCACCGGAGCACCCGCGCCACCGCGTTGCGGGTGAACGCCGGCAACTTCTCGGCCTTGAGGATGCGCGCGCAGTAGCGGGCGTAGTCCTCGAGCACCTCGGGGGTGACCGCGGCGTCCTCCTCGAACTCGGCCTTGATCTTGAACAGGTTGCGGAAGTCCGGGTCGCCGTAGTGCAACGCGGCGAAGACGCCCGGCTCGCCGGCCAGGACCACCTTCAGGTTGACCGGGATCGGGTCGGGCCGGAGCCCCGTCGGGCCGCCGCCGGGGCCGTCGGGGTTGGAGATGTCGACCTCGCCGCTCAACAGCGCGCGCTTGAGCACCTTCCACACGCCGGGCTCCTGCAGGACGTCGGCGGCGTTGAGGAGCAACCACCCCCCGTCCGCGTCCAGGAGCGCGCCGGCGCGCAACGACCGGTGGTCGATGGCGCCGGGTTCGCCCTCGATGCCGCCGATGAGCTGGCTCCAGGTGGGGTTGGTGACCGAGATGATGTTGGCGCGGCGGCGCCGCCGGCCCATGTGCACCAGGGTGGGGGTGAACGCCGCGAAGAGGGACTCGCGGTCGGGCTCTTCGGGGTCGAACCACTCGGGGCAGTCCACCAGCTCTTCGAACAGCTCGCCGAGCCAGGTCCGGGCCCCGGGGTACCGCCGGCCGAGGTCCCGGAAGAGCGGCGTGAGCCCGCTGCGCACCGCCTCGGCCTCGGCCTCGCGGACCGCGCGCATCGCGCTGAGCAGGCTCGAGCGCGTGGCGTCCATCGCCTTGGCGAGCTCGGCCTCGAGCTCGTCCCAGTGGGCCACCAGCTCGGCGTGGTCGAACGGCAGCTCGAGCTCTTCGTTCTCGGCGGCGACCTGCAGCTCGGCGCGCGACAAGAGCTGCGGCTCGTCGTCTTCGTCGTCGCCGGGCGGGAGCCGCCACAGGACGGCGGGCTCGCCCGCGCCTTCACCGTCCTCGACCGCGACGAGCGCGAACCCGAGCTCCTCGGCGTGCGCTTCGAGCGCGGTCATCGCCTTGTGTTGGGCGACCTCCGCGTCCTGGCGGAGCCGCTCGCGCCGCGTCCGGATCTCGTCACGGTTGAGGATGCGCGGCACGTCTTCGACCAGGAGCGCCGCGACCCGCAAGAGCTCCTTGCGGAAGTCGAGGCCGCGCCCCGGCGCGAACTCCAGGAGCCGCGGGCGGCCGGGGTCGACGAAGTTCTGGACGTAGACGAAGTCGCGCGCGGCCCGGCGGGTGGGCGCCAATTCGTCGAGGATGCGGCCGATGCTCCCGAGCCGCCCCGCCGAGCGCGGCCCGGCCACGAAGACGTTGAAGCCCGGGCCCTGGAGCGCGACCGCGCGGCGGATGGCCGCGAGCGCCGGGTCCTGCCCGACGAAGTTGTCGAGCGGGCGCACCTCGGCGGTGGTGCGGAAGGTGAGCGAAGCATCGGGGAGCCGCCACGTGAGCGTGTCGACAGGGAGGAGCCGGGCGGTCATGTCGTCGGCTATGTAATCGTGTGCTCCCGGTGCTGTACCAGGACCGGCACCTGGTGGTGGTCGACAAGCCCGCCGGGCTGCCGACCATCCCCCCGCGCGGCGGCGGCCCGAACGTGGCCGCCGAGGCGGGATGTCTGGTGTGCCACCGGCTCGACGCCGACACGTCGGGGGTGCTGGTGCTCGCGCGGAGCGCGGCCGGGCAACGCCTGGTGAGCGTCGCGTTCGAGACGCGGCGGGTCCGCAAGGGCTACCTCGCCATCGGCCGCGGGGCGCTCGCCGACCACGGCACGTGCACGCTCGCGCTGGGCGACTGGCACCGGGGCCGGGTCCAGATCGGGCGTGGCCGCGCGGCCGACACCGCGTGGACGGTGCGCCATCGGCGCGGTGCGGACGTGCTCGTGGAGGCGTTCCCGCGCACCGGCCGCACCCACCAGGTGCGGGCGCACCTCGCCGCGTCGGGCGCACCGCTCCTCGGGGACGAAGCCTACGGCGGGCCCGCCGGGTTCCCGCTGGCCCTGCACGCGTGGTGGCTCGAGCTGCCGTGGCCCGGCCCCGACGACGTGCTGCGGCTCCGGGCGCCGATCCCCGCGGCGTTCTCCGCCAGTTGGGGGGGCGCGTTGCACGACCTGGAGCCCACGCCGTGAAGCGCATCGCCCTTCTGCTCGGCCTGGCGGCGTGCACGACCGCGACCGAGCCCGACGTGTGCCTCGGCGGCGAGGTCTCCGACGGGGTGCGGGTGATCGAGCTGGTCCTGGAGGCCGAGGCCGGGAAGCTGCCGGCCCAGCTTCGCCTCCCGGCCGACGCATCGATGGCCACCCTTCCGGTGGTCACGCAGGTCTTCGGCGGGTGGGACGACGCGCTCGAACCCCAGAGCGCCCGCCTGGGACCGGGCCGCTCGGTGTCGCTCCGCGTGGCGTTGGCCGGCCCGGAATGGGGCGAAGGTGTGTCCGACACGCGCGGTCCGCTCGCGCGGCAGGCGCTCGCCGCCGCGCTGCGGTTCGCCTCCGGCGACGCCGAAGATGCCGCGGGCTGCACACTCTCCCGGCGCGCGCCGCCCGCCGACGTCAACGTGCAGCTCCTCCTCGGGCTCAGCAACGGCGGCAACCTCGTCTACACCACGCTCGCCGACGCCGATCTCGAGCTCGGCGCCCTCGATGGGGTCATCACCTGGGAGACGCCCATCGGCGCCCAGCTCGTCAACATCGAACACCGCAACTCGGCCGACCTCTACGCCCCGGGGACCTGCGACCTCGACACCGGCACGCTCCGCTGCCCGTTTCTGCTCGAGTCGTTGGTGGTCGCCGACGGGGCGTTGTGCTTCGACCTCGACGCCGACGGGGCCTGCGCCGCCGACGAGGTCGTGCGCACCGAGGCGATCGACCCGCTCACCGGCCGCTTCGCCACGTCGGCCGAGCTGCTCGCGCTGGCCCGCGTGGCGGGGACCTTGCCCGCCGACTGGGACGACGAGGCGGAGTCGGGCGCGTTCTGGGCGGCGCGCGACGCCGCCCTCGCCGTGCCGGCCGTGGTGGCACGGTACCCCGACGTGGCCCACCTGCTCGTCGGGAGCGAGACCGACCACGTGCTCACCGGGCTCGCGGACCATCCGCACGTCTACGCCCTCGGGCAGCGGCTCCAGGAGGCCGGCGCGGGCTGGGTGCGCCTGAACCCCGGCGCCGCGTGGACGGGCCTCGCCGACGAGAACGCCGTCGACGCCCCCCTCCGGGTGGGGACGGCCGACGGGTGGTTGTTGTCCGAGGACGACGAGTCGCCGCTGGAGCACATCCTCGACGCCGCCGTAGCCGAGCTCACGGATCACGCACGGGCGCGGGCCGAACGCACCTCCCGGTGACGATCCGGCGAGAAAAGCTTGCGGTCCTCGCAGGTTGCGCCTATGCTGCGATCGACAGGAACCCGGTCCCCCCCGACCAGCTTCGAACCGGCACGTCAAGCGTCTCCTCCATCTCTTGCGGTCGGGGTAGGCGGGGGGGACTCTCCACTGTTCCTGAACGCAGAACGCGCCCGCACCCTGGCTGAGCGAGCGTTGGGCTGTTGTGCGAACCCGGACTGCCGGCGCTTCGCTCCCGATGGCGAGGCGGTGGCGATCGTGGTCCCCGCGCGCGGGCCGCTCGCGGCGGCGGTGGCCGACGACCTCGACAACGGCTTGTGGGCGTGCCCCGCCTGTGCGACCGCGATCGCGGGCGCGCGCGAGCGGATTCCCCCGCGCCTGTTGCGCGCCTGGGCTGCCGAGGGCGAGCGCGAAGCCGCCCGGCGCCGCCCGCCGCTCCCCGACGTGCGTGTGCGCCGCTGGTCCGGCGGCGAGGCCGGCGCCACCGAGGTCGTGGTGGTGAACCGGGGCGAGCGCATACCGCTCGGGGTGGAGCTCACCTGGCAATGGCCCGAGCGGGTCGTGGCGGTGCAGACGTTGGGAGCAGCAGCGGCGGAGGCGGCCGCGCCCGAAGCCGCGTCGCCGTTTCGGACCACGGCGCGGGTCGGGCCCGGCCAGGCGCTCGCGGTCGTGGTGCGGTCCGAGCCCGCCGCGGCCCTCGTCGAGCTCCTGGCCCCCGGCGATCGGCACGCGCGCACCGCGTTCGGGCGCGGAGTGGCGCACTTCGAGCTCGAGGGCACCCCGCGCTGTCGCACCTTCGTCGTGCCGCTGGACTACGACGCCCGCCGCCGGGAGCTCACCTCGGTGGCCGTGGACGACGACGTGGCCCGGTGGAACCTGCGCGCGCGGGTGTGGTAGGCTCCGCGGCGGAGGTACAATGCGGCACTTCGTTCTGCTCCTTTCCCTGCCCCTCGCGGCGTGTGCGTTGCCGACGCGGGTCACGATGTACGGCACTCCCGACGGGGTCGACCCCACGTTCCGCGGCGTCGAAGCGGGCGTCGTCGACTACGAGATTCTCGGCGCGGTGTCGGGGCAGCACTGTGGCGACCTCCAGGAGTACCTGCTCGCTTCGGGCGGACGCCCCAACTGGACCGGCCCGGTGCACCCCCAGATCATGGAGGCGGCCCGCTTCGACGCGTTGCAGAAGCTGCCGGAGGCCGACAGCCTGATGTACGTCCGCGCCAAGGTCGAAAACGACGGGTACAAGCAGTGTGTCACGATCACCGGCCGCGCGTACCGCGTGCTGCGCATGAGCGCCGGCAACGGCAGCTCCGGTCCGGTGGCCCCCGACGCTCCCCCCGCGCCCGAGCCCGCGGCCGCCCCGGCACCGGCTGCGGTCCCCACGCCATGACGCCGCGCCGCGCCTCAGGTGGGGTGGCGGTGGTGTGCGCCGCCGTCGCGCTCGGGTGCACCAAGCCGGTGCCGCCGGCGTGGATCACCCCGGAGAGCCCGTCGGCCGGCCCGACGTCCTTCTACCCGGCCGAGGTCGAGTACGCGCTCGGCGAGCTGGTGAGCGGGCAGGCCTGCATCGACGAGGAGCTCCTCGCCCAGCTCCCGACCGACGGGTCGGGACTCGCCCACCCGGCGGTCCGGGAGGCCGCCCGCTACGACGCTTTGTCGCGCGCACCGGACGCAGATGCGTTGCTCGCCGAGCGCAGCGTCGTGAGCTGGAAGGACGGCAAGGAGTGCGTCGAGCTCACGGGGCGGGCGTATCGGGTCACCGCGATGCGGTCGGTCGCGCCGTCGGCCGCGCCGTCGACGTCCGCTGGCCTCGCCGGGCCCGGTCTCGCCGGGCTGGGCGCGAAGCTCCCCGCTCCCGGTGGCACGACGGCGACCAAGGGGGTTCCCAGCCGGGGCTTCGTCACCATCGGCACGGTCGCCGACGCGTTCGGGGTCACCGCCGGATGGGTCAAGCAGTTCGGCGCGATCGGCCTGGAGCTCGGCGCGATCGCCAACACCGAGGGCGACGTGCTCGCCCCGACGCTCGGCGTGCTCTTCGGGGTGCCGTACTCCCGCGGCTACACCTACGCGGGTGTGCGCGTGGGCTACACGCTCACCGAGGCAAGCCCGATCATCGACGCGACGGCCGGCAACGACCTGATGTTCGGGCGCGTGGGCCTGCGCAGCGAAGCGGGCACCACGGTCCACCTGGACAACGGGCTGTCGTTCCGCGCTTCCATCGGGCCGACGTTCCGGTTCTGAGGGGGCCGCGGCGCGACCGTCCCGAAGGCGGAAAGGGTCGCCCCGCGGCCCGCGGCGCCGCGCGGCCTCGGCCGCCTTCGGGACGGGCCTACGGCGCCGCCCAACCGTTCCGCTTGCCTATTCAGGTGACTGTGCATATGTTCAGTCGGTGCCGCCCCTGCCTGCTGCCGAGCGCCCCGCCGTCCTCGCCGAGCTCCGTGCCCGCCTCGCCGCCCCGCGGGTGCAGGCCGGGCGGCTCGGCACCGGGGTTCCCGAGCTCGACGGGTGGCTCGGCGGGTGGCCCTCCCCGGGGGTCACCGAGCTCGTCGGCCCGCTGGGAAGTGGCCGGCTCTCGCTGCTGTTGCCGGGCCTCGCCGCGCTCACCCGGCGCGGCCGGCCGGTCCTCGTGGTCGACGCGATGGAGGCGGTATATCCACCCGGCTGGGCCGGTCCCGGCGGTGGGGTCGAGCTCGCCCAGGTGTGGATGGTGCGCCCGGGGCTCGACCGCGCGGGGTGGGTGGCCGAGCAGGCGGTGGCCGCCGGCTCCGTCGACGCGGTGGTGCTCCTCGACGCGCCCCGGCTCGGGCGCCAGGCACTCCGGCTCGCGCGGGCGTGCGAACGGGGCGGCAGCGCCTTGTTCGTCGTGGCCGAAGAGGCCGAGGCCGAGCTGCCCGCGGCGCTCCGCCTGCAGGTGGGCGGGTTCGAAGCGGGGCGGGTCCGTGTCACCTGCACCCGCAGCCGCGACGGGCGCCAGCTCGGCGAACGTCGGGTACACCTGGCGGCGGGGTAGCGGTGCTCGCGGTCCACCTGCCCGCGTTCCGGCTGGAGCGGTGCGGCTACGATCCGCGCGAGGCCGTGGTCCTCGTCGAGTTCGAGCGTAGCGCCGACCGCGTCCAGGCGTGCACCCCGCCGGTGGCGCGCGCCGGCGTACAACCGGGGATGACGTTGTCCGAAGCGCGGGCGCTCTGCCCCACGCTCCGGGTCGAGCGGCGGGCCCCCGAGGGCGAGCGGGGCGACCTCGAAGCGCTCCGCGACGCGGCGCTGCGCTTCTCGCCCGCGGTCGCCGCGGTGCTGCCCGACTCCCTGCTCATCGACGTGGCGCCGGCGCTCGTCGCCGAGGTGCGCGCGTGGATCGTGAGCCTGGGCCACGTCGTGCGCACGGTGTGGGGCCCGGAGCCGTGGGCGGCGTTGGTGCTCGCGAAGCACAGCCCGCTCGACCTGGTGCTGCCCGACCCGCGGGCGGTCGCGCGCGCGCTCGGTCCGGTGTCGGTGGTCGCGCTCGGCCTCGGGGCGGATGTGCTCGAGTCCCTGGCCGGGGCCGGCGTGCGCACCGTGGCGCAGCTCGCGACGTTGCCGGGCGCCGCGCTGGCCAGCCGCTACGGCCCCGAAGCACGGCGCTTGTGGCGCATCGCGCGCGGCGAGGTCGAAGTGCCCGAAGCCGGTGCGGGGCTCGGCGTACGCGGGGTCGCCGCGCTCACCCGCGCCGCGCCGGCGCGTGCACGCGCCGTCCAGAAGGGGCAGGCCGCCCTGCCCGCCACCCCGCGCGACGACGCGGTGTGGACCACCGAGCTCGACGAGGGCGTGGTCGAGCTCGAGCCGGTCTTGTTCGTCGTACACGGCCTGTGTCGCGATGCAGCCGCCGAGCTGGAGCGCACCGGCCAGGCCGCCACGCGGGTGCAGGTCCGGCTGCGGTTGGAGTCGGGGGAGGCGGTGGTGCCGGTCCGCACCGGCCAGCCGGTGCGCGGCGCCGATCGGCTTTTCCACCAGCTCCGCGCCCGGCTCGACCGGGTGCAGTTGGGGTCGCCGGCCACCGCGGTCAGCCTCGCGTTGCTCGAGTGTGCCCCGTGGCGGGCGCCCCAAGGGGGCCTCTTCGATCGTGCCAGCGCCGCCGAGCCGCTTCCGGCGCTGCTGGCGCGCCTGCAGGACGCGCTGGGTCTCGACGCCGTCTTCCGACCCGCGCTCGCCGACACGTGGCGCCCCGAAGCGGGCTGGGTCCCGGTCCTGCCCGGGGCGGAGCCGCCCGAGGCGCTGCCCCCCCGCAAGGCCGACCCCGCGCTGGTCCACGAGCCCGACGCGCCCACGTGGTCGGGCCACTACGAAGCGGGCAAGGTGCCGGTGCGCGCGCCGCTCCCCGAGCTGCGGCCGCGGCCGGCGTTGCTCCTCCCCTCCCCGCGTCCGGTGCGGGTGGCGGTCGGCCCCTCCGGGCGGCCCCGGGCGCTGCTGCTCGATCGCGACACGGTCGCCATCCGCGAGCTGCACGGCCCCGAGCGGTTGGCGGGCGAATGGTGGAAACCCCGCGTCGGCTACACCCGCGACTACTGGACGGCCACCCTGGCCGACGGTCGGCGGGCGTGGTTGTACGAAGAGCACGCCGAGGTCGGCACGCTCCGCATCCAGCGGTGGTTTCTGCACGGTTGGTCCGATGGCGACGCCCTCCCCGGCCTCCCGCACCCCGGGCCGCAGGCGGTGCCGCCCTCCCCCGCCGGGGGGGTGCTCCGGTTCCCGAGTCGTCCGGCGTCCGTCGACGATCGGCGCGGCAGCGGCGCAGCGAACGCGGGGGTCGTCCCCTTTCCCGGCCGCCCGGCGGTGCGCCCCGCCGCCCCTCTGGCTGCCGGCCCACCGGCGCCCCGACCGGGCGAGGAGGGGCCCGCGCGTCGGGTCGTGCCCGCCGCGCCCCCCCGGTACGCCGAGCTGTGTGCTCGATCCCACTTCTCGTTCTCCGAGGGGGCCTCGTCGCCCGACGAGCTGGTTGCGCGCGCCGAAGCGCTGGGCCTCGCCGCCCTCGCGATCACCGACCGCGATGGGGTGTACGGCGCGGTCCAGGCCCACCGCGCCGCGAAGGGTCGCACCCTCCCGCTGCTCCACGGCGCGCTGCTCACCGTGCGCGGCGCCCGTGGTGCGCCGGGGGCGAGTGTCGTCGCGATCGTGCAGGACCTGCGCGGGTGGGGCAGCCTGTGCCGTCTGCTCAGCGCCGAACGGATCCCCGCCGGGGCCACGAGCACCGCCGGGGTCGACCTCGATCAGTTCTCGATCGGCATCCCGCGCGACCCCCGCCTCGCCGACCCGCTCGACCCCGACCCCACCACGCTCGCGGCGCGGCGCCACCTCGGCAAGGGGTGGCCCGCGTTGCCGCTCGATGCGTTGTTGGCCGACCACGAGGGCCTGGTTTTCCTGGCCCGTGAAGGCTGGTCGGGCGCCGACCTCGGCGCGCTGCACGACGCGGTGGGCGACCGACTGTACCGGGGCGTCTCCCGCCGCCTCGTGCCGGGCGAAGAAGCGAAGATCGACGCGCTCGTCGCGGGCGGGCTCCCGTGTGTCGCGCTCGGCGACGCGCTCATGCACGATCCCGCCCGCAAGCCGCTGCAGGACGCGCTCACCTGCATCCGGCTCGGGCTCACGCTCGACCAGGCGGGGCGGCGCCTCCAACCCAACGCCGAGCGGGCGTTGCACGGCCCCGAGGCCATGCTCCAGCGTTTCCGCCGTTGGCCCGCCCTGCTCGAGCGCACGGTGCAGATCGCGGAGCAGTGTCGCTTTTCGTTGGCCGAGCTCACGTACACCTACCCGCGCGAGGTCGTACCGGAAGGCTACGGGGCGATGGCATGGCTCCGGGAGCTCGTGCGCCGCGGCCTCATCCAGCGCTACGGCGACCAGGTGCCCGAGCGGGTCGCGCGCCAGGTGCAGTACGAGCTGGGCGTGATCGAGCGGCTGAACTTCCCCGCCTACTTCCTCACGGTACACGACCTGGTCCGCTTCGCACGCCAGCGCGGCATCCTGTGTCAGGGGCGGGGGAGCGCCGCCAACTCGGCGGTGTGCTTCGCGCTCGGGATCACCAGCGTCGACCCCGCCCACTCGGCGCTGCTCTTCGAGCGCTTCATCTCCGAGGAGCGGGGTGAGCCGCCAGACATAGACGTGGACTT
>SXOM01000251.1 GCA_005776735.1 Pseudomonadota bacterium | reverse complement strand
CGCGCCGCCGGACCGGCCGCTCGACGCGGCCGGTCGCGGCGCGCCGTCCACACTACAGGGTCGGCAGGTGGCGGGGACGGGGGGGCCGCGCGCCGATAGGGGCGACGGCATGATTCCTTCGTTCGGCATCCGTCGCACCCTGAAGAACGCGCTCGGCCTCGGCGGTCGCACCCACCTGAAGGTCGGCCAGACCGCCCCCGCCCTCGATGTCGCCGACGCCGACGGCAAGGTCTGGACCCTCGCCGAGCTGCGCGGGCAGGTCGCGGTCGTGTACTTCTACCCGAAGGACGACACGCCGGGTTGCACCCGTGAAGCCTGTGAGTTCCGGGATCAGGGCCGGCACCTCGGCGCAGTCGTGCTCGGCGTGAGCACCGACCGCCCCGAGAGTCACACTGCGTTCGCACAGAAATTCAACCTCGGGTTTCCCCTGCTCGCCGACGTGGACGGCGCCCTGGCGAAGCGCTGGGGGGTCCAGGACGGCGACGTGGCGCGTCGGGTGACGTTCGTGCTGGATCGGGAGGGGCGCATCGCGAACGTGTTCGAGCCGGTCAAGGTCGACGGGCACGTGTGGGAGGTCAAGGCCGCGGTGCAGGCGCTGCCCTGAGGCGGCGACTCTGATAGGCTCCGCGGTCTCCCCGTGGTGAGTGGATGTCCGAAGCCCAGCCCCCGTCCAACGAGCGCGAACTGCCCGACCTGACGAAGGTGGCCGCCGAAGACCGCGACCGGGTGTGGTTCGAGCAGTACTACCAGGGCGACCGGGTGCCGCAGCTCACGCTGCGGGCGGTGCTCATGGGCGGCTTCATCGGCATGGCGATGTCGATCAGCAACCTGTACACGACCCTCAAGCTCGGGTGGGCGTTCGGCGTGGCCATCACCGCGTCGGTGTTGAGCTTCGCGATCTGGAATGCGTTCATGTCGGTCGGCATCGCCAAGAACCGCATGTCCATCCTCGAGAACAACTGCATGCAGTCCACGGCCTCGGCGGCCGGGTACTCCACGGGCGGGACCATCGCGACCGCGGCGGGTGCGCTCTTGCTCATCACCGGCGACGCCGGCCGGATGGGGTGGCTCCCGCTCACGGCGTGGGTGTTCTGCGTGGCGGTGCTGGGCGTCTTCCTGGCCATCCCGATGAAGCGGCAGATGATCAACCAGGAACAACTTCCGTTCCCGTCGGGCATCGCCGCAGCCGAGACCCTGCGCTCGCTGTACGCCGAAGGGCAGCACGCGATGAAGAAGGCCAAGGACCTGATCGACGCCATGATCGCCGGCGCGTTCGTCGGCTTGGGGCTGAGCTTCGGGCTGATCCCGGGGTCGCTCGAGTTCCACGGGGCGATCAACAGCCGGCGCACCACGCTCCCGTTGCCGGCGATGGGGATCGCCTACGAGCCCTCGCTCCTGATGATCGCGGCCGGGGCCATCACCGGCTTCCGGGTCTGCGCCTCCATGCTGCTCGGCGGGGTGATCAACTGGTTTGTCCTTCTGCCCCTGGTCATCGCGCTCCCGTCGCAGGTGCCCGACGCCGACGGGACCCTCCCCGACCCCGCCCGCGACGCGCAGGGCGACTGGATTGACATCAAGGACCGCGCGCGGCCCGGCGTGCTCGACGTCCAGCTCGCCGACATCGGCGTGGCCGACAAGGCCGGCGCGCCGCGCGGAACGATCGTGGTCACGGTGGTCGGGGACGCGGGTGAGGTCCCGGTCACCCTGGCCGACAACGGGAAGTACCCCGACGGCCACGCCAACGACGGCACGTTCGCCGGGCGGCTCGAGGGTGCGGTGGGCGACGTGTACACCACGCGCCTGACCCTCGACGGGCGCGAGCTCAGCGCGGCGGCGGCGCCGTTCACCGCCGAGAACCAGCGCCGGCAGCTCGACCTCGTGGTCAAGGTGGCGGGCCTCACGGCGCTCTCGGGCGAAGCGGCCCTGACCGGCAAGGAGTTCGCCGGCGACCTCGAGGTGCGTCGCGACGCCGACGGTGTCTTCACGAGCATCGGCATCCGCAAGTGGAGCTTGTGGCTCGGCACCGCGCTCCTCGTCATGAGCGGCCTCACGAGTTTTGCGCTCAACTGGAGGCAGATCGTCCGCGCGGTGATGGGGGCCCGGGGCGCCGGCGGTGCCGGCGACCAGGAACTCGAAGCCCGCATGCAGGCCATCGAGGTGCCGTTCTCGTGGATGGTCATCGGCGTGGTCCCCACCACGGCGCTCCTCGCGGTGGTGTGCTGGTTGTCGATGGGCATCGCCCCCTGGCTCAGCGTGGTCTCCGTGGTGTTGTCCGGGGCCCTGGCGCTCGTCGCGTGTCGCGCGACGGGGGAGACGGACACGACGCCCATCGGCGCGATGGGCAAGATCACGCAGTTCGTCTACGCGGTCCTGTCGCCGGCGGACAAGACGGTCAACCTGATGACCGCGGGCGTCACGGCGGGTGCCGCGGGTTCCGCGGCCGACCTCCTCACCGACCTCAAGTCCGGCTACCTCCTGGGCGCCAACCCGCGGCAGCAGTTCATCGCCCAGTTCTCCGGCGTGTTCTTCGGCCTCGTCGCGGTGATCCCGGCCTGGTACCTGATGGTGCCCACCGTCGACACGCCGCTGCTCCAGAACGCGCCGCCGACCGCCATGTGGTACGCGGTCGCGCAGGCGCTCGCGGATGGCATCGGGAGCATCCCGACGACGGCGCGCTACGCGATCGTGGTCGGCGCGCTCGTCGGCACGGCGTTGCCGCTCTTGGAGCGCGTGGTGCCGTCGGCGCGTCGGTGGTTGCCTTCGAGCATGGGTCTGGGGCTCGCGTTCGTCATCACGTTCCCGAACATCCTCGCGTTCTTCGTGGGCGCGCTGATCGCCGAGCGCTGGGTCGGTCGGGACGAGAAGGCCTACGAAGAGAAGATCGTCCCCCTGGCCTCGGGCGCCATCGCCGGTGAGTCGTTGATGGCGGCAAGCTACGCGATGCTCAACTCCCTGCGGATCCTCGCGGGCTAGGGGTTAGCGTCCGCTCGTGGCACGTCTCGACGACGCCAACCTGCCGCCGCTCTTGGACCGCTTCGGGCGGCTGCACACCTACGTGCGCGTGAGCGTCACGGACCGGTGCAACTTCCGGTGTGTCTACTGCCTCCCCGAAGAGGGCGCGACGCTCAGCCCGCGCGCCGAGCTCTTGCAGTACGAGGAGATCGTGCGGGTGGTGCGCGTGATGGCGGCCATGGGCCTGCGGCGCGTCCGGCTCACGGGGGGCGAGCCCACGGTCCGTCGCGACCTGGAACAGCTCGTCGCCGGGCTCTCCAGGCTCGATGGGATCGACGAGATCACGCTCACGACCAACGCGCACCGCTTCGCCGCGCAGGCGGCCGCCCTTCGGGCGGCGGGCCTGCACCGGGTGAACATCTCGCTGGACTCCCTCGATGCGGCGCGCTTCGGGCAGATCACCCGCGGCGGCGAGCTCGGCGCGGTCCTCGCGGGCATCGACGCGGCGGTCGCCGCGGGCCTGCTCCCGGTGAAGATCAACATGGTGGTCATGGGCGGCGTCAACGACGACGAGGTGGTCCCCATGACGCGGTGGGCGCTGGAGCGGGCGCCTGCGGTGCAGCTCCGCTTCATCGAGTACATGCCGTTCGACCAGCGCCGCCACGTGGGCGTCTCGGCGGCCGAGCTCCGTCGACGCCTCGTCGACGCGTTCGGCCCGCTGGAGCCCGACGGGGAGCGACACGGCGGCGGGCCGGCAACACACGCGCGCATCGGGCCGCTCGTGGTGGGCTTCATCTCGCCCATCACCGAGCACTTCTGCGCCTCCTGCAATCGCCTGCGCCTGTTGAGCGACGGCCACCTCCGCACCTGCCTCGCCCACGAGGACACCCCCTCGCTTCGCGACCTCGTACGGGGCGGCGCCTCCGACGGTGAACTCGCGGCGACGATTCTGGGAATCGTGCGCGGCAAGCCCGCGGGCCACCTCGCCGAACTCGAAGGCGGCACCGCCTTCGAGGGGATCATGACCCGCATCGGCGGCTGAGGCGGGGCCTGCACCGGCTACGTTGCCCCCATGCGCGTGCTCTCCGTCGTCCTGTTCTTGTGCTCGGCGTGCGACACCCCGCCGGGGAGTCGCCCGCTCGACGAGTGCACCGCGGTGACCGCGTGCGGCCCGCTCGACGCAGACTGCGACGCGGTCCTCGACGCTCCGTTCGCTGTCGGCGTCCGTTGCGACGGCGTCGACCTGGATCACTACCGCGAAGGGGTGGTGGCGTGCGACGGCGACGAGGCGGTGTGCACCGATCCCGACGTGGACGAAGGCGGCACGTGGTCCGCCGCGTTCCCGTGGCCGACCGCGGAGCTCCGCACCGAGGCGGTGCACATGCTGGTGCTCCCCAACGGGCAGGTGTTCTCGATGTACCACGGGTCCGACCTGTACGACGAGGGCTTCCCGAACACCTTCGACCCGGCGGTGTTGTGGGACCCGGTCACGGGCGAGGCGACCTCGGTGCCGCTCGAGATGCCGGCCGAGGACGGCAACCTGTTCTGCGCCGGCCACAACCACCTCGCCGACGGTCGGGTGTTGTTCACCGGCGGCGACGCCACGGGCGTGAAGCCCGCCGAAGGGAAGGAGTTCGTGTACTCCTTCGACGGCGTGGCCGATCCCGGCGACGGCGCCTACGACCCTTGGGCCTACGTCGGGGAGATGTTGGGCGGAAAACGCTGGTACCCCACCAACACCACCATGGCCGACGGGAGCGTTTTCATCGCGTCGGGCGCGATCGTGGTCGAGCCGTGGACGGTCAACGACACCACCGAGCTGTTCCTGCCCGCCTTCGAACGGTTCGAGCTGCGCGCGCCGGAGCACTTCGAGTACCTGTACCCGTGGATGCACCTGCTCCCCGACGGGCGGCTCCTCGCTTCCGGCCAGACCGCCCAGGCGCGGGTGTGGGACCCGGCGACCGACACCTGGTCCGACGCCGGCGCGCCCCGGGCCACCGAGCGGGAGTACGGCACCGCCTCGTTGTTGATGGTCGACGGTGGCGACGCCGCGGCCGAGGTCGACGTCCTGGTGGCGGGTGGCTGCACCGGCCGCGACTCGGCCCGGTGTTGCCTCGACGACCTCGTGATCCACGAGTTCGAAGGGGACTGCGACCTGCCCAACGGCCCCGACTCCGCGACCTGGGAGTGCTACGCCTCCGCCGAGCTGCTCGGAGGCTTCGCGGCCGACGCGCCCGCGTGGCGGGCCACCGGCTCGATGGCGTACGCGCGGGCCCACGCGCTCGCGACCCTGCTCCCCGACGGCAACGTGGTGGTGACCGGCGGCGAGATGAACGACTGCCGGCCGGCGCCGGTGTCGGAGCTCTACCATGCCGAGGCGGGCGTGTTCGTCCCCACCGGACCCTACGTCGACCCGTACAACGGCGACTACCACACCGCGGCGGTGCTCTTGCCCGATGGGCGGGTGCTCGTGTCGGGGGGCGACCTGGACGCGCTCGACGACGACGGGCCCACCGCCATGATCTGGTCGCCGCCCTATGTGGACCTCGACTGCTGCGCGCGCCCGGTCCTCGGCGAGGTGCCCGCCGAGCTGCGCCACGCCGAGGCGTTCGCGGTGGAGGTCGACACCGACGAGGTCGAGGCGATCGTGCTGGTCCGGCCGAGCGCGGCGACCCACGACTTCAACATGGACCAGCGCGGCGTACGCGTGGCGGTCGAGTCGATCCGTCGGACCGGCGAGGGGTGGTCGGCCGAGGCGACGGCGCCACTGACGCCGGGGCTCGCGCCGCCGGGGTACTACCTGCTCTACGCGATCAGCAAGGACGGCGTCCCCTCGGAGGGCCGCTTCGTCCACCTCACCGAGGCCACCTGCGACGAGCAGGTGTGCGACACCCCTCCGGCCGACTACTGCGCCGACGAGGACACCGTTTCCCACTTCGACGCCGCTGGCGCCTGCTTCGAAGGGGGGTGCCAGTTCGTGAGCGAATCGGTCGACTGTGGGGTGCCCGACGGCTCCCCCGACGGCACGGTGTCGTGGTGCGAAGCGGGCGAGTGTCGCGTCGGCTGCCCCGCCGGCGGCGAGTACTGCGGCGAGGTGTGCTGCGTGGACCTCGCGGCCGGGGCGACCGCGACCCTGCCAGCCGGGGAGTACGTGCTGGGCGAAGTCGTCGTGGACGGTGAACTCGTGCTCGACGGCGACGTGCACCTCACCGCCGACCGGTTCGTCCTCGGGCCCACCGGGAGCGTCCGGTGCGCGGCGAGCGGGGCCACGGCGGCGGGCGTCGGCGCCGACGGTGAAGGACCGTACTCGGGCGGCGGTGGCGGCGGCGGTGCGGCCGGGGGCGCCGGGGGCGTGGGTGGGTTCTCCTCGGACGACGCCGCGGGTGGCGCCGGCGG
>SXOM01000031.1 GCA_005776735.1 Pseudomonadota bacterium | reverse complement strand
GTTGGCCGAGGCGGGCGACACCGGCTTGGTCCTCGACGCGGCGCACCTCGCGATCTACCAGGCGGCGCGGGGGTTGGAGCCGCTCGCGGGGTTCGCCGACTTCGCGATCGAGCGCGTGGTCGAGCTGCACGTCGCCGGGGGGAAACCCCGCGAGGTCGCCGGCTTCCGGTTCATCGAGGACGACCACTCGCCCGCGGTGCTCGACACGACGTGGCGCATCGTCGAGGCGGTGGTCGCGCGGGCACCGAACCTCAAGGCCATCGTCTTCGAGTGTGAACGCAACCCGGTGCAGGCGATGCTCCCGGCGATGGGGCGCCTCGAACGCCTGTGGGCCGGCAGGCGGTCGCGGGTGGGGGCGCCGTTGGGCACGGGGGTGGCCCCCCGGGGGGCGGCGCTCGACCACGCGGCGGCGCGGGCACTCCAGCACGAGCTGGTCCTCCGGCACTTCGCGCCCCGGGGTGCCGCGCCGCGGCCGCCCATCGACGGCATCGACCCGCGGGCGTTCTTGCTCGACCCCCTCCGGCCAAAGCGCCTCTGCGGCGCGCTCATCGAGGAATACCCTGTGGCGTCGGCGATCCTCGGGGTCGACGCGGTCGAGGAGTTCCTGGGGTCCGCCGCGTGGGAGGCGTGTGTGCGCGGCCGCGGCTCCATGGCGCTCACGTTCGGGGCCTGGGTCGAGGGCCGGGTCGGCGCGGTCGCGCGGCTCGAGGCCGCCATCGTGCGCGTCCGTCGCGCCCGGGCCGAGCCCATGGGCGACGGGCGCTTGCGCCTGGCCTCGGGGGCCGAGCTGCTGCGGCTGCCGGAGGGCGTCTACGCCGCGTGGGGACACGCGCATGCCGCGGGCGAGCTCGCGCTGCGGGTGGCCGCGGGGCTGCGCCTGGCCGCCCCGGTGCCGGCGGAGCACGAGGAGTGGGTGGTGGTCGTGCCCGAGGGTGCCGGGGTGCGGGTCGAGGCCCTCCCGGACGCCGCCGGTACGCTGCTCGCCGCCACCCGCGCCGGGCTGACGCGCGCGGAGGTCGAGGCCGAGGTGGTGCGGCTCGGGGCCGGCGTGGACGACGCGGTCGAGATCGTCGACGAGCTCGTCGCCGACGGGTTGCTCGCATGATCCTGCTCGTGCTGGCCTGTGCCGGCGACCCGCCGGCGGCGCGCGCGGTGACGCCGGCCCCCGCGCCGGTCCCCCCGGTCGCGGCCACCTTGGTGGCGCCGGAGCCCGGTCCCGACCCGGCGGCGAGCACGGCGGTGGTCTTTGTCGGCGACGCCGGAAAGGGCGGGGCGGGCCAGAAGGCGGTCGCCGACGCGGTGAAGGCGTGGTGCGCGGCACGCCGATGCGATTTCGTGGCCTACCTCGGGGACAACCTGTACCCGGCCGGCGCGACCTCGCCCGACGACCCGATCTTCCGCGACCGCTTCGAGGTGTACTGGGAGGGGTTCGACGTTCCGTTCTACGTGGCGCTGGGCAACCACGACCACATGGGCGACCCGCAGGCCGAGCTCGACTACGCCAAGACCTCCCGGCTGTGGCGGATGCCGGCCCGCTGGTATCGCTTCGAGCAAGGGATCGCCGAGTTCCTGGTGCTCGACACCGGCCCGAGCCCCGACGGCGGGAAGGTCGCGGGCGAACAACTGGCGTGGTTGCAGGGCGAGCTGGCGCGCCCGGCCGCGCCCTGGCGGGTGGCGTACGGGCACCACCCCATCCACAGCTCGGGCCTGCACGGCGCGAGCCCCGCGCTGATCACCGGTCTCGAGCCGATCTTCCGCGACGGTGGGGTCGACCTGTGGTTGTGCGGGCACGACCACCACCTCGAGGTGCTCGACGACGGCGTCGCGCCGCTCGAGGTGATCTCCGGCGGGGGGAGCGCGGCGCGGAAGGTGAAACCGCCGGTGGCCGGCTCGGTGTACCTCGCGCCGTCGCTCGGGTTCGGGTACCTCGTCTTGGAGCCCGGCGTCGCCCACCTCGCGATGGTCGAGGTCGAGGTCGGCGGGGGCGCGAAGCTCGCGTGGCGGTCCGAACTCCGGAAGTAGCGGGCGCGCGGTGTGGGGGCGTTGCGCCGCGACCGTCCCGAAGGCGGCCGGGGCGGGTGCGCAACGCGGTCAGCCCGGTTGGGTCGAGCGGTGCCCCTCGAGCGCCCACACGGCTCCCCCGACGGCCAGGCCGACCACGGCGAGGGCGGGCGCGAGCATGGCGGTGCCGGCGACGGTCAAGCTGAACAGTTCCCGGTTCTCGCCGGTCTGGGCCAGGGCCCAGAAGGTGAGGCCGATGCCGGTGAGTGGACCGTTGACCAGGGCCGCGAGGACGCCCAGGAGCGCGAGTTTCCACAAGCGGGCGCCGGGCTGGGCCGCGAGCCACGCCAGTGCGGCGCAGAGGAGCATCGCGCTGGGGAGCGAGTACAGCACCATCTCGCCGGGCCCCGGGCCGAGAGTGGCGCGGGCCACGGCGGTGGTGGCGAGGGTTCCGCACAAGCCGAGGACGGCGCCACGAAGGAGGGGAGTTCGCATGCCCCGACCGTAGCCGGCACTCGCGGCGCCCCGGTGGCGTCCCCGTGCAGGAGGTGTGCAAGCCAACCCCAACCCGCTCGAAGTTCGACATCGCCACGCTCACCGACCGTGGGCCGGTGCAGCCAGACCCTCGCGGTTCGGCGTCCCCCCGTTGTGCCAGACGCCGCCGCCGTCGTGCGGTTCGGTGACGCGGCGGGTGACGGGTCGGGGGGAATTGGCCGAGCGGAGCGCGGGTTCGCCGCTTGCGGCGAACCTGCGGGGGAGCGAGCGCCAAGTTCACCCGGCCCGGCAGGACCCGGGGGTGACTTCGTTTCGTCGACCACCCGCGCCGCGTCTGCCCCCCCGCCGCGAGACGCCGACCCGCGCCCCGGGTCGCCGCGTCTTGCCCGGCCCACCGCCGGTTCACCGCAGGCTCGCCACCGTGCGTTCGAGACCTTCTTCGCCGCTGACGGGCGGCGCGTAGCCGAACGCCGCGCGCGCCGGGGCGAGGGAGTAGGTGTGGTGGGTGGAGAGCTGGAGCGCGACGAAGCGGGTCATCGGCGGTTCGCCGCCGAGGCCGAAGGTGCGCCACACCCACTCGGCCACCGCGCCGGCGCCGTACGCCACGCCGCTCGGGACCGAGCCGCGGACCGGGGGCACCCCGAGGCGGGAGAAGATGGCGCCGAGCCAAGGCCAGAGCTCGACCGGCTCGGCGTCGTTGACGAAGAACGCGCGCCCGCCCGCGGGGCAGCCCGGCTCGGCCAGCGCGGCGGCGGCTTGGACGTGCGCCGCGGCGGCGTTGGCCACGTAGGTGAGCGAGACCCGGTTGTCGCCGCGCCCGACGACGCGGAGGCGGCCCGCGCGCGCCCGGGCGAGCAGCCGGGGGAGCAGGTGGGGGTCGCCCGGCCCGTAGATCAGGTGCGGACGGAGCGCGACGGTCTGGAGCGCCGGCCCGTGCGCGGCCAGGACGCGCCGTTCGGCCTCGGCCTTGGTGCGGGGGTAGTCGGCGAGCCAGCGCGTCGGGTAGGGGAGGTCGGCGCCGGCGTCCACGTGGTCGCCGCCGTCGAAGACCACACTCGGGGACGAGGTGTAGACCAGCCGGCGGACCCCGGCGCGCCGGCACGCATCCAGGACGTTCTGCGTGCCGTCGATGTTGGTGCGTTCGAAGTCGGCGCGATCCCCCCACACGCCGGCCTTGGCGGCGACGTGGAAGACGACGTCGTGCCCGTCGGCCGCGCGCACGATGGCGTCGGGATCGCCGATGTCGACGCCCGATTGGCGCGAAACGGACGTGACCTCGTGCCCCGTGGCGCGGAGCTGGCGAACGAGCTCGGCCCCCATGAACCCGTGCCCGCCGGTGACCAGGGCGCGCGGCCCGCTCACTTCCGGCCTTCGGCCCACGCCGCGAGCGTGCGCCGGTGGATCTTGCTGTTGTGGCGCTTGTCGACGGGGAACTTCGGGTGGAAGACCACTCGATCCACGATGCCCGACGCCATCACCCGTTCGACCTTGGCGGGGTCGGGCGCACCTTCGATGACCAACCACGGCCTTCCGCCCACCCCGACCAGCGCGGTGCGTCCGCACGTCGGGTTGAACCGTCCCTCGACACAGTCGGGGTACAGCTCGCCGACACGTTCGGCCTTGCGGCCGCACAACCACAGGTTTCCCTCGGGGTCGAGGTAGCCGGCGTCTCCCATCCGGTGCCAGACGTGTTCGTCGTCGATCGGGATCTTCGCCGCTTCGGTGGCGTCGCCGTCGCCGACGTAGAGTTGGGTGACGACCGGTCCGCGGACGCAGATCTCGCCGATCTGGCCCGGGGGCAACCACGCGGCCTCCGACTCGTGGGCCAGCGGACCGGACTCCACGTCGAGGAGCTTCACCTCGATGCCGAACGCGGGTTTGCCGACACACGTGCCGGCGCCGGCTTCGCTGGCGGGGCCGAAACGTTCGACGAGGTCCTTCCCCCAGACCGTCGCCACGGGCAGGGCCTCGGTGGCGCCGTACGGAGTGCCCACGTCGCCGTTGGGGACCAGCTCGCGCAGCGTCGCGATGAGGGAGGGCGCGACGCTGGCGCCCGCGATCATCAGGCGTTGTACACTGGGAAAGCGGAGCCCCTGGGCTTCGGCCCACGGCGCGAACGTGCGCCAGATGACGGGGCTCCCGAAGACGTTCTGCGCTTCGTACCGGGTGATCGCCTCGGCGATCTTCTCGGGCCGGGTCGCGGCCATGTTCGACGCGTCCAGGTCGGGGATGACGCTGGTGATGCCGAGCGCGGCGTCGAAGAGCGAAAACGGCGGGAACGCCGCGACGTCGACCTGGCCGGAGCGGTAGCCGTAGGTCTCGCGCAGCGCGGTCACCTGGGCGTCGAAGTTGCCGTGGGTGTACTGCACGGCCTTCGCCGGTCCGGTGCTGCCGCTCGTGAACAGGATGGCGGCGGGCTCGTCGAAGTACACCTTTCGCGGCTTCTCGACGCCGGGGCTGCCGATGAGCTCGGGGAAGTTGGGGCCGTACAGGCCGACCTTCCACCCCGCGTACACCCGGTTCTGCAGGTGGGGCCACGCCCAGGGCGTGAGGTAGCTCAGCAGGTGCGCCTCGGGCACACCGATGAGCGCCGCCGGCTGGATACGCTGGACACACGCCAGGAAGTTTCCGAGGCCCATCCCGGGGTCGATGAGGACGGGGATGACACCCGACTTGAAGCACGCCCAGACCGTGAGGATGAGGTCGATGCCGGGGCGCACCATGACCAACGCGCGGTCGCCGGGGGTGATCGCGTGGAGCGCAAAACCGCGCGCCATCGCCCCGGACTTCCAGTCAAGATCGAAGAAGGAGATCTGCTCGCCCGTCTTCGCCATCACCACGGCGGGGGCGTCGCCGCGTTCCTTGGCGGCGCGCTCCAGGTGGTGGGCGACGTTCACGACGCCTGCTCTCGCACGTGCCGGACGAGCTCCTCCCGCGCATCCTCGCACACGTAGTGCCCCACGCCCTCGAGCGGGAAGCTCTGCGCGTCCGGGAACCGCCGCTCGAACTCCCGGCGAAACCACGGGCTGAAGCACCAGTCGGCCTCTCCCCACACCAGGCGCATCGGCTTGTGGCCCAGGCGCGGAAGGTTGGCCTCGACCGCCGCGAGCGTGTCCCACGAGGGGTGCTCGGGGGCCATCGGGATGTCGAGCACGAAGCGGTGGGTGGCGATGCGCGTGGCCCAGGTGTCGTAGGGGTGCAACAGGCCCGCCCGTGCCGCTTCGGTCAGGCCCTTCTCCGTGGCCATGTGCACGGCGGCCGCGGCGAACCCGTTGAACCCTCGCACCGCCAGCTCGCCCAGCACCGGGATGCGGCAGGCCGCGATGCGCGCCGGGATGTGCGGTGCGCGGAACGCGGCCGTGTTGGTGACCACGAAGTCGCGGAACCGCTCCGGGTGACGCCCCGCGACCCCCAGGCCGATGGCGCCCCCCCAGTCGTGCACGACCAGCGTGATGTCCCGCAGGTCGAGCGTGAGCACGAGGAGCTCGAGGTTGGCGATGTGATCGGCCAACCGGTACGTCCAGTCCTGTGGCTTGTCCGACAGGCCGCAGCCGAGATGGTCGATCGCGACCGCGCGGTGGCTCGCCCGCATCGCCGCCAGCGGGGCCCGCCAGTAGAAGCTCCACGTCGGGTTGCCGTGGACGAAGAGCACCGGGCGGCCCGCACCTTCGTCGACGTAGTGCACACGCCCGGCCGGGGTGTCGAGGAAGCGGCTCGTGAACGGGTACTCGACCCGCCAGTCGGCGCTCATCGGCCTACCAGGTGACGCTCATCATCGCGACGTTGAGCCCGCTGCCGATGCCCATGAGCGCGACGTGTTCGCCCGGGCGGATGCGCCCGCTGTCGGCGGCGAGCGCCAGGGTGAGCGGCACCGCCGCCGGCCCGACGTTCCCGAAGTTGGGGTAGGTGAGGTGACAGCGCGTGGGCTCGATCTCGAGCGCCTGGCACAACGCCGCGAAGTGGGCCTTGCCGACCTGGTGCAGGACGAAGTGTTGGATGTTGCCGTGCGACCAGTTGGGGAGCGTTTCGGCCGCGCTGGACCACGTCTTGCGCGCCAGCGCCACGCCGGCCTTGAGCAAGCGCGTGCTGTCGGTGACCATGCGCTCGGGCGTGCCCAGGCACAGGCGGTTGTTCGCGGTGTCGGCCATCGCCACGCTGCCGTTGACCCGATGGCTGGTACGCGCGAGGTCGGCCCGGCTCAGCACCATGGCCACCGCCGCACTCCCGAGCGTCAACGTCGCGAAGTTGTCCCAGAAGTCTTGCGGGGTGCTGTGCGGGTCGTGCAGGCGCTTGATCGTGCTGTCGACGATTTCGCCCGCGCTCTCCCCGTCGACCACCAGGGCGTGCTCGATGACGCCCGCTTCGATGAGCTGGCCCGCGAGCTCGATGCCGTTGATGAAGCCGAGGCAGGCGTTGGCCACGTCGAGGTTGCGGCACGTGGGCGGCAGGCCGAGGTCGCCGTGAACCAGCGCGGCCATCGACGGCTCGAGGTAGTCCTTGCACACCGAGGTGTTGACCAACAGGCCGATACGCGACGGATCGACCCCGCTCTGGGCGATGGCCTTGCGGGCGGCGAGGGTGGCCACCTCGTGCACGCGGGTGCCCGGCTCCCAGAAGCCCCGCTCGTTGATGCCCGTGAGCAGCTCGATGGGCTTGGGGGGCAGGCGCATGCGCACCAGCGCGCCGTTGAGCTTCTCCTCCAGATGGGACGACGAAACTCGCCGGGGAGCCAGCTCGTAGGCGACGGAGTCGATGGCGACGTGCCGGAAGATCATTGCGCGGGGCGGCGGCTATCCCACCGCCCCCGGATCTGCATCCCGCAAGGTCACGGATTCGTCATGAACGGTGACGACGCCACGTGGCGGGGGGGCTGCCGGTCGAGCGGACGAACGCACGGTTGAACGCCGCTTCGGAGCGATATCCCACCCGGTGGGCGACCTCGTTGACGCGGACAGGGCCCCGCCGCAACGCATCGCGCGCGAGTAACATCCGCCACCGCAGGATGTATTCGCCGGGCGCCTCGCCGAGGACGTCCAGGAACCGGTTGAACAGGACGGTACGCGAGACGTCGGCGGCGGCGGCGAGCGCCTCGACCGTCCACGGGTGCGCCGCGTCCTGGTGCAGCGGGTGGGTGGCGCGCGCCAGGACCGGCTCGGCGAGCGCCGCGAGCCACCCTTCCGGGCGCTCCCCCGAGGTGGAGAAGTGGGCGGCCAGGACCTCGGCCACGAGCACGTCGCCCACGGCCGCGAGCACCGCCGCGCCACCGCCGGCCGCCACCTGCGCGCGCAGGAGCGCC
>SXOM01000030.1 GCA_005776735.1 Pseudomonadota bacterium | reverse complement strand
GGCGCTCCGATCGAGGATCGAGGGGGACAGTCGGTGCCGGTTCGAACGGGCCACCTCCGGCCACCTCCGGCCTCCGGCCTCCGGCCGCCGTCAGAAGATCGGCACCAACAACAAGCCCGCCGCGGCCGGCGCCCGCACCTCGACGCCGAAGAGCAGCACCGGGTCCATCGAGCCGGAGGTGAGGTACCGGGCGCCGACGTCCACCGTGAAGGCGACGCCCCACTCCCCGTGCGACACGCCGATGAAGCCCCCGTTCAGGTCGATCGTGGCCTTGCCGTCGGAGTGGTTCCAGCCGGCGTACCGGAACGCCACCCCCGCGATCAGGCCGCCGCCGAGCCGCTGCTGGTCGTCGGTCACCAGCTCGGCGGTGACCCGGGGCTCGATGAGCCCGCGCGCCCCCCCACCGGGCTGGAGCGGACGCGGGCGCAACGCGACGCGCGCGTACCCGCCGAGCTCCCACCGCTCCCCGCGGGCCCCGGAGTGGAGATCGGCCACGAACCCCGCGGAGGGATCGACCGTTCGGTCCTGGAGCTCTTCCAGCATCGCCAGGGGCGCGATCCCCACGCGGAAGGTCCCCCCGGCCGGCCAGGACGTCTCGCCGTCCGGGAGCTCGACGGGCCGAGGATCGAGCGCCGCGGTCATGTCGACCGGCGGCGCCACGTAGGGCACCGGCAGACATCCCATGGCCCAGAGGATCATTCGAGCCAGACCTCGGTGGTGGCCACCCCGTCGGACACGCCGTGGCGGCCGAGCGGCACGTCGACGAGATCGAGCTCGATGCCGAGCCCGACGGTGGGCTCGCAGGTGTCGTTGACCTCGGGGTGGACCACGATGTTGCCGTTGGTGGTGTCGAGCGTGGCGGTGGCGTTGACCGTCGCGCACCCGTGGTTGGTGTAGTGCTGGATGTCGACGTGGAGTCGGTCGCTCCCCGCCGGGACCGCGGAGATCTCGTGGGCGGTCGACATCGGGTCGTCGACCGGGACCACGTTCTGCACGGTCAGCGTGACCACTGTGGCGCCGGTCTCGGTGCCGGTGTCGGAGTCGGCGCCGGTGTCGGCGCCGGAGTCGGCGCCGGTGTCCCCCGAGTCGACGGCGGTGTCGCCGCCGGAAAGACCGGTCTCGGGGAGGACGGGCGGGAGGCACGCGGCGAAGAGGACGACCAGCATCGGGACCTCCTATCCGGACGCGCCGCGGCGCCACCCGGACCCCCCGCGCGTCGGGACGGGCCGCTGGCGCCGCCCGCAGGGCGGTTCCTTGATAGTCGGCCGGCCAGCCGAGGCCCGCTTGACCCCCGTCGACCCGCTCGTCCACGCCCACTTCACCGCGCGCGCCGCGAAGTACAACCGCTCGAGCCACTGGGTCGACGACCCCGAGCTCGGAGCGTTCGTGGTGGAGACGCTCGCGCCAAGCCCGACCGACCACCTGCTCGACATCGCGTGCGGGACGGGGCTTGTGAGCAAACACTTCCGGGGGAAGGTCGCCCACATCACGGGGGTGGACATCACCCGGGCCATGGCCGACCAGGCGGGGGCGTTCGTCGACACCTTCGTGGAGGCGCCCGCCGAGGCGTTGCCGTTTGCGGACGGGAGCTTCGACCGGGTGGTGTGCCGGCAGGGAACACAGTTCATGCGCGACGCCGAGGCGGTGCGCGAGATGGTGCGGGTGCTGCGGCCGGGCGGGCGCGTGGCCCTGGTGCACCTGTGCGCCTACGGCGAGGCCGACCGGGCGGAGTACTTCGAGATCTTGCGCCTGCGCAACGAAGCGCGTCGCAACTTCTACCTGCGCGAGGACCTCGCGCGGCTGCTCCGCGATGCCGGTGCGGTCGAGGTCGCGGTGCAGGGCTGGGTCAGCGTCGAGGACGTCGACGTGTGGTCGGACACCGGCGCCATCACCGACGCGGCGCGCGAGGGCATCCGGCAGGTGTACCGCAACGCGTCGCCAGCGTTCCGCGAGCTGCACGCCGTCGAGGTTGGCGAGCGCATCGTGGACCGGATGTTGTTCGGGGTCGCGCTCGGGGTCAAGCCGCTCGCGCACCTGCCCCGGGCGGCGTTGGTATAGTTCAGCCGATCCGAACGCCCAGGCAATCCCGATCTCTGCGCGGCGAGGCGCAGGCTATCGCCGTTGCCGTCGAGCTCGACGGCGTGACCACTCCGAGCCCGGCGCCCTTCAGTACACCAGGCAACTCTTCCGCGCCTTCTCCCACTCGGTGCGCCCGGCGGCCCAGCCCCCGGTGAGCTCCCGCAACGACACCCGCGATTCGAGCGCGACGCGCCCCTCGCGGGAGCCGAGCAGCAGGTCGATCGCGATGGGGTCGTCGACGAACTCGTAGGTCTCGGTGCGCCACCGGAAGTGCGCCGGCGCCGCCCGCAGGGCCGCTTCGAGCACGACGAGGCCGAGCAACAACGCGTCGAGCCGGTAGCGGTCGGTGACGAAGACTTCGAGCCCGTGGCACACCTGCCCCGCGAACTTCTGGAAGCGCGGCTCGAACGTGGCGGCGCGGAAGGCCACGCCCTCGAGCCCGGCGTCGACCGCGCCGAGGCGGCACAAGCGCATGAACTCCGCGGCGTCGAGCCACGGCGCCCCGACGAGGTGGAACGGCCGGGTGGTGCCGCGTCCCTCTGAGAGGTTGGTGCCCTCGATGAGGCACATGCCCGGGTAGATCGTCGCGGTCTCCAAGGTCGGCATGTTGGGCGACGGGAAGACCCAGGGCAGGTCGGTCTGGTCGGCCCAGGTGCGCCGGTCCCAGCCTTCGCAGTCGATGACCTCGAGCGGGCACCGGATGCCCAGCACGCCGTGGAAGTAGCGCGCGAGCTCGCCCATCGTCATGCCGTGGCGCACGGCCAGCGGGTAGGCGCTGACGAAGCTCTCGAAGCCGGGCTCGACCACGTTGCCCTCGAGGCTCACCCCGTCGATAGGGTTCGGCCGGTCGAGCACCACCATCTTGGTGCCCGTGCCGGCCGCGACCTCCATCATGTAGCCGAGGGTGGCCTGGTAGGTGTAATACCGGCTCCCGATGTCCTGGATGTCGAAGAGCACGACGTCGAGGTCGGCGAGCAGCTCGGGCCGGGGCCGGAGCGTGTCGACCGTCTTGCCGTAGAGGGACACCACCGCGGCCTCGGAGGTGTCCTCGCCATCGACCGAGATCATGTCCTGCGCGGTCGCGTGCACGCCGTGTTCGGGCGCGAAGACCCGCTTCACCGGGATGTCGGCCGCCCGGAGGCGATCGAGGAGGTGATCCAGGTCGTGGTCGACCGCCGTGTGGTTGCAGGCCACCCCGACCCGCTTGCCGCGGAGGTCGTCCACCTTGTCGAAGAGTCGTTCCAAACCGGTGCGCACGATGCGGGCCCCCTGCGCCGCGGATATCCTGGGGCCCATGCTGCTGCTCGCGCTCCTCCAGGCCTGCGACTCCGCGATCGAGGGCCCCGCCGCCCTCGCATTCGACGGTGCGCCCGACTGTGCCACCATCGATCTCGACGACGCGCCGCCGGCCTCCTTCACGGTCGAAGTGTGGCTCCGGGGCGATCCCGACGCGTTCGTGGCCATGCGCCCCTACGTGGCGTGGCGACACGTGTTCAACCTGATGGAGAACGGCGACGAGCAGGTGGTATTCCTCATCGGCGACGACGAAGCGGGCGCATCCAGCCCGTTCTCGCTGATGGACGGGCAGCTCCACCACGTGGCCGGCACCTACGACGGCACCGACGGCACCGCGAAGTTGTTCGTCGACGGCGCGCTGGTTGGGCAGTCCAGCGGCGCCGCCTTCGTGGGCGACCCCGACACCCGCATCCAGTTCGGCTGCGGCAAGGAGGCCACCGAGGGCTTCTACGGCGTGCTCGACGAGCTGCGCATCTCCAGCGTGGTCCGCTACACGGACGACTTCGAGCTCCCCACGGGTCAGCACACCAAGGACGCGGACACCTGGATGCTCTTCCACCTCGACGAAGGCACCGGCTCCACGGCGAGCTCGGCCACCGGTGACCACGAGATGGTGATCGCCGACGCGGCCTGGGTGTCGTTCGAGCTCGGGGGCGCGGAGTAGTGTTCGTCGTGCTCTGGTTGGCCTGCGCCGAGAGCTCCACGCCGGCGCCCGTCCCCGCCACGCCCGGCGCCGTCCCGACCGAAGCGTCGGTGCCGACGCTGCTCGGCGAGGTGCAGGGGGTCGCGTTCGTCGGGGAGTGGACGTCCCCCGCGTGCGGTGGGCGGGCCTACGCGCGCAATGTCCGCTTCGACAGCGAACAGCGCTTCGCGGTGGTCGACATCGTCGACCCGTGCCCGCCCGACAAGGAGTGTGCGTGGTCGGGCCTCACCGGCTTCAACGGCCTGTGGGCGGTCGACGGTGCGCGGCTCAAGGTCCGCGAGATCGGCTCGGTCCCCGCGGGCGCCGGCGGTCCGCACCCGGTGCTCTTCGAGGCCACCGCCGACGGCAAGCTCGTGGAGAACGGGTGCACCTACGAGAAGGGGCTCACGGTCCCGCCCGGGTACACCGAGGACCGCGTTCGGCCGGTGATCCCGTAGGTTCGGGGCGGCGCCGGCGGCCCGGCCCGAAGCGTGGCGGGCCCCGACGGCGCCGCGGGCCGCGGGGCGCACCGGCCGCCTTCGGGACGGTCGCGCCGCGGCCCCCCACCCCGCCTGCACGACATCTGCGCGACGCGGTGCGGGTGGGCTGAATAGTGCGGCGTATGCGCGCCGTGTGGGCCGTTGCGATCCTGGCGAGCGTGGGGGTGGCGTGGGCCGCCGATGCCCCTGCGCCCGCCGAGGACGACGGCGCCATCGAGGCGGTCGGCGCGCTCGGTCGCGAGCTGCGGGCGCGGCTGGTGCCGGCGCCGGACGTGGTGGTCGTCGGGAACAGCAAGGTCGCCACCGACCTGGACCTGCCCGCCTTGGAGGCGACGCTCACCGAGCTCGGGGCGGGGCCGGCGCCGCACTTCGCGGGGCTGGGCGTGCCGGGGACGCAGGCGCCGGTGTGGTACGCGGTGGCGTCCGAGCACGTGTTCGGCGCGGGGGCGCGGCCGCGGGCGCTGTTGGCGTACGGAACGCTCGCCGGCGCGCTCACCACGGTCTTGCCGCAGGCGCCGGCGCGTACGCAGCTCGCGCGGTTGTTGGGGCCGGGTGCGCCGCCGGTGCTCGCGCGGCCGTTCGGGGGGGCGCTCACGCCCGAGCTCCTCGAGGCGTACACGCAGGCGGGCGGCAACGTGTGCGACCCGGGCCGCGCCACGGCACCCGCGCTGCCGGGGCCGGTCGAGCCGCTGGCGGTCGAGGCGTCGTTCTTCGCGGAGCTCGCCGCCCTTGCGGCGAAACACGAGGCCCGCTTCGGCTTCGTCCGGCAGCCGGTCGCGCCCAGCGGAAACCTCGACGACGCCGTGCCGATCGAGGCCGAGCGCGCGGCGATGGCGGTCGTCCGCCGGGGCGGTGGGGCGTGGATCGACCTGCGGGCCGAGCTCGGCTCGGAGCTCTTGTACGGCGACGGGGTGCACATGAGCGAAGCGGGCAGGGCCTACGCCACGCGGACCCTCGGCAAGGCGTTGGTCGCGCTCGGCGATTGGTTGGTGCGGAAGCCGTCGTTCCCGGTCGACCCGATCACCGGGCCGGCGCCTCCCACCTGGACCGCCGCGCCGGCGCCGCCGACGGGGGGGTGGTCGGCGGCGGGCGACTGCGCCGCCACGTGGTCGCTCCCGCCGAGCCTGGCGGCGATCGCGCCCGACGCGCTCGCGCAGGCCGGGTTCGCCGGCGCCTCGCCGCTCCGGGTCCTGCACTGGCGTCGGCAGGTGCCGTTGCAGGCCGCGACCGACGCGTGCCGGGAAGGGTGGCACGAGGTCGCGGGGGTGATCACCGCGACCCTCGCGCACGACAAGCAGAAGGGCTTGAAGCTCGGGTGGGCCGACGGTGCCGAGGCGCGGGGCGCGGCGGGCCCCCACGGGTGGTGGGTGGCGCCCGACGCGCCGCTGCGCTTCGAGGCGGGGCCGGGGAAGGTGGAGATTGGCGGCTGGTCGCCGCCTGGCGTCAGCCTGACGGTCGGGAAGCGGACGGTGGCGCTGCCGGGCGACCGGTTCACCGTGTTCGTCGAAGCGGAGGGGCCGATCACGGTGGAGGCCGCGGGCGGCTGGGCGCTGGTCACCCGC
>SXOM01000029.1 GCA_005776735.1 Pseudomonadota bacterium | reverse complement strand
GCTCGCAGCGGCCGGTCGCGGCGCCTCGCCCCCAGCCGGTTACCCGGGCACGTGGACGTCGAGGCGTATCTTTCGGAAGCGCGCACGCTGGTCGTGGACGAGATCCGCGCGCTCACGCCTGCCGACTCGCGGTGGACCGGCGGGCTCTACGGCCTGGTGCTCGACTACCCCCTGCGGGGCGCCAAGGCGCTGCGGCCGGCGCTGTGCATCGCCACCGCGCGGATGCTCGGCGCGCCGCTCGACGCCGTGGTGCCCACCGCGGCGGCCTTGGAGCTGTACCACAACGCGTTCCTGGTGCACGACGACGTCGAGGACGAGAGCCTCACCCGGCGGGGGCGGCCGTCGTTGCCGGCCGAACACGGGGTCCCGATCTCGGTGAACGTGGGCGACGCGCTCCTGGGCCTCGCGATGCGGCCGCTCGCGCAGAACGCGCGCGACATCGGGGCGGGGCGGGCGCTCGGCGTGCTCGAGGTCCTTGCGGAGATGGCGCTGCGCACCGCGGAGGGGCAGGCGCTGGAGTTGGGGTGGATTCGTCGGAACGCCTGGGCGCTCGGCGATCGCGACTACGTCCACATGGTGTGGCTCAAGACCGCCTGGTACTCGTTCCTGGCGCCAATGCGGTGCGGGCTGGTCGTGGCCGACGGGCAGCGGCTCCAGGTCGCGGTCAACCGCACCGCGTCGATGCTCGGCATCGCGTTCCAACTGCAGGACGACGTCCTGAACCTGCAGGAGCGCGCCCGCTACGGCAAGGAAGTGGCGGGGGATCTCTGGGAGGGCAAACGGACGCTCATCCTGTTGCACGCCCTCGGGCGCGCGCACGGCGCCGAGCGGCAGCTCGCGCTCGACATCCTCGCCAAGCCGCGCGCCCAGAAGGAACCGGCGGAGATCGAGTGGCTCCTGGACTTCGTGCACCGCCACGGCGGCCTCGACCACGCCGCCGCGGCCGCCCGCGCCCACGCCGACCGCGCCGCCCGGGCGTTCGCCGCGGTGGCCGCGGCCGGCCCCGACTCGGTGCATCGTGACTTCGTACATGGCCTGATCGGCTATGTGGCGACGCGGAGCTGGTGATGGCACGGGAGCTCGACCGGGCGGATCTGGAGCGGATGGTCGACGCGCTCGAGCGTGTGCACCACGGGCAGGCCCCGGGCGGGGCGGAGGAGGGCCTGCGGGCGCTCGCCCAGGCGGCGTCGGGGCCCGAGGCGCTGTACGACACCGCGAAGAAGGCGTTCGGCGCCCACGAGCGTACGCTGCGCGCCCAGGCCGAGGCGGCACAACGCCTCGTCGAAGGGCTGCGCCAACGTAGCACCACGCCGCGCCAGGCCCTGCTCCGGTTGGTGGTGGGCCGCGACGGGTGGGCCGGCGGTCGGTTCGTCCTGCACAACGAGGCCGGACAGAGCGAGACGTTCCGGCCGGTGGCGCGGTTCGACCTGCCGGTCCGCTTCCGCCCGGACGAGGTGGTCCTGCCGCCCGGGCGGCGCGTCGCGGTCGACGTGCGCATCCAGGTGGGCGACACCTTCGCGCCCGGCGAAGCCGCAACCCTGCTGGTCGACGTGCTCGCCGGCGACCGCCCGCGCCTGAAGTTGTGGCTCGACCTCGAGATCGAGCCACGATGAGCGGCGGTGCGCCCGACGACGAGGGCCTCCCCGAGCTCCGGCTCAACGACGCCGAGGCCGAGCTCGACGTGCTCCTGGCCGACCTGCAGGCGGCCGTCCTGACCCACCCGGTCGCCGCCCAGGCGCTCTACACGGCCCTGGTCGCGGAGGGGAGGCGGGTGGCCGCCACCCCCGAAGGGCAGCAGTTGCGGGCGGGCCTCGCCGGCTCTGCGCTGGCGCGGCGGTGGCGCGAAGCGTGGGAGGTGGGCTCGCTCAACGCGCTCCAGCCCGACGCCGACGGTCCGTTCCCGGCGGAGTTCGGCGACCTCCTGTTCGCGGCGGCGCTCAGCGGGCGCCCGTTCCTCGGCCGGGCGTTCGGGGGATGATCGACGCCCAACGGCCCGAGCCGGGCGACGAGGCCTTCGCCGCCCTGTTGTGCGGCCTCCACGCGTGGGCGTGCCGGGTGCAGCGGGTCGCGGCGGTGCCGGCCGCCGGGGCGGGGCCGGCGCCCGACCCCGAGGTGCTCGACGCGCTCGTGGGGCTCTTGTCGTGGGCGCAAGCTGGCCAACGCTGGGTCGAGGACACCGCCCGGACGCCGCGCGCCGATCCGGCGGCAGGCGAGGGGACGCCCCCCGCGGGGCGCCTGTTGCGATGAGCACGCTCCGGTCGATGTGGCCGGGGGCGCCGAGCCCCGCCGCGGCGTGGACGCACGCGGCGCACGCGGCCGACTGGTGGCGCGCCGCCCCGCTCAGCGCACCCGGCGTCGAGTGGATGCACTTCGTCGTGGTCGGCGCCGACTTCCGGCTCCTGGTGAACCTGAGCCTGCGCCGCGAAGGCGGCGGCCCGGTGGGGCGTGCCTACGTCGCGGTGTGGGACGGCCGCGAGTGGTGCGGCGGCGCCCACCGCGTGCCCCCCGACCGGATGGAGGTGCGGGCGGGCCGGGTCGATGCGTTCTTCGGCGAAGTCTCGGTGCGGGCCGTCGCCGACGGGTACGCGCTCCGCCTGCACCCCGAGGGCACCGGCGTGGACGCGGAGCTGGTGCTGCAGCCGGAGGCCGCACCGCTGGCCGCGTCGCACCTGCGCTTGCCGGACTCCGGCGTCTTTCATTGGCTGGCGGTCCCGCGCCTGCGGGTGGTCCGCGGCGTGGTCCGGGCGCCGTGGTCGCGCGACATCTCCGGATTGTACGCCTACCACGACCACAACTGGGGGAGTTTCGACCTCGGGGGCGACTTCGCGTGGGAGTGGTCGTTCGCCCTCCCGGCCGACGGGGAGGGGCGCCTCGCGGTCATGATGATGCGCGTCGCCGACCGCGCGCGCACGCGCACCCTGGTCCAGGGGCTCGCCCTGTGGCGCGACGAGCAGCTCTGGCGCGACTTCCGGGCAGATGAACTCACGTTTTCTCGCGAGGGGCGCCATCGGGGGCCGATCCACCGCACCCCTGCGCTCGACGTGACCGGGGTGATGCTCGCCGCGAGTGTGCCGGCTCGGTGGAATTGCCGTGCGCAGGGCGGTGAAGACGAACTGGACGTGGTAGCCTCAGCCGACGGCGCCACCCAGCTCCTGATCCCGGCGGGCGACCGCCTGGTCCGGATCACCGAGTGCGCCGCCACCGTCCGCGTCCGGGGCGGGGTTCGAGGGGTCCGGTTCGACGAGTCCTTGTGTGGGATGCTGGAGGTGTTGGATGGGTAGTCTGCGCAAAGAGCTGGGTTCGCGACAGGCGGCGTTGGCGGCCGTCACGCAGGTGGCCGGCAAGCTCGACGGCAAGCACGTCGAGCTGCGTCGTGGCGACGAGGCGGTGGTCCTCCACGCCGGGCGCGCCTCGGGCTTCCAGGTGCTCGCCCGCTTCCAGGGCCGCGCCGAGCACACGGTGTGGCTGCCCGAGGGGCCGCTCGCGTCGCTCGTCTCGCTGCGCGACGTCACGGTCGAGCCTTCGCTCGGCCTGGGTCCGGCCGACCTGCTCACGTTGTGGTCGGCGGTCACCGGGCGGGACGGGGGCGCGTTGGAGGGGGCCGAGGTGGCCGTCGCGGCACGGGTCGGCGCCTCCGGGCCCAGGCTCCCCAACCCCGATTCGCCGCTGGTCACCGTCGTCGGGGCCGGCGTCACCGGCCTGAGCGTGGCCCACGAGCTGATCGAGCGGGGCTTCCGCGTACAGGTCGTCGACCAGCACACCTACAACGTCGAGCCGTGGAAGGTCGCCATCGGCGGCATGGCCCGGACGCCGCTCCGTCGCCTGCCCGACCCGGCGGGCCGCGCCAGGCCGGTCCAGGTGGTCGACCCCATCCGGGTCGCGGCCGAGGGGTTCGACGGCCGCATCCTGGTCCCTCGCGCGGGGGCGGCGGAGTACGAAGCGCCCGCCGCGGCCCGCACCGCCCTCGGGAACTTCCTCGCGGCGGCGGTCGCGAGCAAAGACCCGGGCGGCGAGCCGGGCGAGAGGGTGTGGACCGTCATGGTCATCGGCTGGCTCGGCGAGACCGACGACCCCGGCGACACCCGCGAGCGCGTCAAGGCCGTGCTCACGGCGATGGCGACGGTGGTGCCCGAGGGGTGGGAGCTCGCCCCCGGCGCGGCCGCCCCGGAGCCCGCCGCGCCGTGCGCGCCGGGGGTGCGGCCCACCGCTTCGCGCACCATCCGCGCGCGCGAGGTGGGCGTCGAGGGCGTGGCGGTGAGCTACCGTCGCGGCGAGGACACGGTGCAGGTCTTGTGGGACCCCGAGGTGCGCGTCGCGGCCGACCCGTACGATCGGGGCGACGAGCAGCACGCGTACATCGAGCTCCGCGTGCGGCAGTTCCTCGTGCCCACCGAGCACGGCTACCGCGTCTTCCCCGCGTTCTATCGCCACCTGTTCGACACGATGCGCCGCACTCCGCTGCTCGACGAGGTCGGGCGGCCCACCGGCCGCACCGCGTACGACAACCTCGTCCCCACGGGCGAGGTGCAGATGTACCGCTTCAAGGAGCGCGATCCGGTCAAGAAGAGCAAGCTGCACTCGTTCCCGCGGCGCCCGGCGCGCAGCTTCGAAGAGCTGCGCAAGATGATCCACGAGTTCCGCTCGATGGGCTTTGAAGATTGGGACCTCGCGCTCTTCGAGGTCCGCATCCTCAAGTACCTCACGTCGTGCGCCGACCGCCGCAAGGCCGAGGCCGAAGGCAAGGACTGGAAGACCTACATCGGCATCGACGACTTCCGGCGTTCTCCGGGTGAAAACGGCTTTGCCGAGGCGCTCGAGGACGCCCCGCTGTCGCTCCTGGCCGCCCGCGCCGACCAGGTCGATGCCCGCACGCACCTCAACACCGCCGTGCAGTTGTTCCTCGACCACCTCCGCACCGACCGCCCGTCGGACCAGACGCTCAACGGCCCCACCACCAGCGCGTGGTTCGAGCCGTGGAAGCGCTACCTCCGCTACCAGGGCGTACAGTTCTACCAGGGGCGGCTCGCGACGATCGACCTCGACGGGCCGGCGGATGCCCGCACGCTGAAGGCGGGCTGGGCGTCCGCGCCCGTCGCCGACCCCGGCACCGCCGCCTTCTGCGCCCAGGCCGACTACCACGTGCTCGCCGCCGACCTCTACGCGCTGTTCCAGCTCGTGAAGGACAAGGGCCTCGTCGGCGACCTCGGGGTCATCGACGACTGGCGGGTCACCGCCGAGAGCGAAGTGCGCCGGGCCATGGGCGTGCAGGGCCTGCCGGAAGGCGGCGCCTACTCGGCCGACGACTACCTGCGCCTCGGCGGTGTCGGGCCGGCCGGGCACCAGTCGTGGACGCCCACCGGGCCCTTCCGCGTGATGGCGGGGGTGCAGTACTACTTCGAGTCGGGCGTGCGCGTCGGCGGCGAAGGGCACGTGTACTACATCGGCGCGCCGTGGGGGGTCTCCTCCATCTCGCAGCCGGCCTACTGGCGCACGCGGATGCAGCGCCACGAGGCAGGCTTTGTGTCCAACCTCTCGGTCGACCTGTGCCATTGGACCAACGCCGAGGTCGCCGCCGACACGTCCCTCAACGCGTTCTGGACCTCGGCCGACGGGTTGCAGGCCGAGACGTGGCGGCAGATCACCGAGCCGCTGCCCGAGTTCCAGCGCACCCGCCTGGCGTTGCCCACCTGGTACGCGGTCGACTGGCACCTCGAGCGCGCCGCCGCGGGCCACATCCAGCGCAACGCGGCGCCTTACCTCATCAACCGCCCCGAGGACAACGAAGCGCGCCCCACGTGGAACCGCGACCCGGGCGCCCCCGAGCCCGAGACCCTGCGCGGCGCGGCGCCGGGGCTCGCGTACCGGATGAGCTACGGCAACTGGGTGCTCGCCGGCACGCAGATGCGCACGCGCACCCGCCTCACGAGCATGGAGGCCGCCAACGAGTCGGCGCGCCACGCGGTCAACGCCATCCTGTACGACGCGGCGATGCGCGTGGAGGGGCGCCTGCTCGGCGAGTTCTGCAAGACCTGGGACCCCGAGGACGACGAGTTCCCCGACCTCTCCTCGCTCCGTCGCCTCGACGAGCGCCTGGTGGCCCGGGGACTGCCGCACATGCTCGACATCCTCAAGGTCGAGGCGGTGATCACCGCCACGCCGAAGAGCCCGCTCAACCTCGCGGACTACCTCGAGGAGGCCTACGACTCCCTGCGCGACGAGCCGGGCGTCCCCCGCCAGTCGTGGGACGAGTGGAAGCAGGTGAGCCAGCGGCTGACCGGGTGGTTCCGCGAGCAGCTCAAGTCCGGCGGATAGCGCGTGGTCGCCGCCCCGATCTGGGTGGCGGGCGCCGGGCCGGGCGGGCTGGCCACCGCCGCGCTCCTCCGCCGGCAGGGGCGCGACGTGGTCGTCGTCGAGCGTGCGGCGGGCCTGCGCGAAGGCGGCGGCGCCCTGGTCCTGTGGCCGCACGGCACGCGCGCGCTCGCCGAGGTGCTCGGCGCCGACGTACTCGCGGCGCTCGGGCCCCAGTACCGGCGCGCGCGGGTGTGCCGGTGGGACGGGTCGGTGTCGCACGATCTCCCGGTCGGGCGCCTCGCCGACGGCGGTGGCGGCTGGGTCATGGCGGTGGAGCGTGGTGCGCTCATGCGCGCGTTGGGGGCCGCGCTGCCGGGCGCGCCGGTCCGGTTCGGCGTCGATGCCGATCCCGAGCGCACGCGTCGAACGCGCCACCGCGCACGCCCGGAAGCCATCGCAGTGCGTGATGCTGCCGACGACCCCCTCGGGCCACAGCGGCTCACCTCCAGACCCGGTGCCGATCGCACCGGGCGACACGCCGAG
>SXOM01000250.1 GCA_005776735.1 Pseudomonadota bacterium | reverse complement strand
GCGACGCCGAGGCCCGCCGCGGCGGGGGCGGCGACGCCCAGGTCGCGGTCCCGTTCGCGCTCCCGCGACGGCGGACGGGCCGGCGCCGCAGGCCGCGGCTCGGGGCGCGGCGTGGGCAGCGGCATGGTGGCGCGGCTGTCCTCGTCGGAATCGGGAAAGTCGAACTCGTCGGACGAAGGCGCGGCGGGGGCCGACGGCGCGGCCGGCGCCGCATCCGGCTCGACCGCAGGTTCGACGGGCGTACCCGGTGCCTCGGGGACCGGATCGACCACCGCGGCGGGGCGGCGGACCACGGGCGGTGTGCGCGCGGGCTCCCGCAGCGCCTCCTCCGTGGCGGAGGGGCGGTCCTCCAACGGCGGCGCCGCCATCGGGGTGGGCAACGCCCGGGCGGTGGGCAGGTCCTCCGCGCGCCCGATCTCCGGCGCGTCGAACGCGCTCGCCGCGGGCGCCGCGGGCTTGGGCGCGGCCCCCGCCGCCTTGGCCGCCTGCAACTTGGCCATGCGGATGAGCGTGGGCTCCGGCGCGTCGAACGCGTCGAAGTCGGGAGAGACGCCGCCCTCGGTCAGGTCGGGCGGCAGCGACGGGGCGGACTCGAGCGTCGGCAACTTCGGCGGCGGCGCCCGCTTGGGCGAGTCGGCCTGGAGCAGCGGCATCCCGTCCTGGAAGCAGAACTCCACCCAGTCTTCGTACGAGTTCTTGCAGAGGGGGCAGGCCTTCATCGCGGGGACCGGGTGCGGGGAGGCGGTAGCTTACCGGATGCGGCGGTGGTGTGCACTCAGCCTCCGCCGTAGGTGCGCTTGAGGTGGCGCGCGATCACGACCCGCTGCACCTGGTTGGTACCCTCGACGATCTGCATCACCTTGGCATCGCGCATCAGGCGTTCTACCGGGTACTCCCGGGTATAGCCGTAGCCCCCGAGCACCTGCACCGCGTCGGTGGAGACGGCCATCGCCGCGTCGGTGGCGACACACTTGGCCATCGCCGCGATGTGCGAGTACGGGAGCCCGCGGTCCCGCAACCACGCGGCCTTGTGCACGAGCAACCGCGCCGTCTCCACCTTCGCCGCCATGTCGGCGAGCATGAAGCCGACGCCCTGGAAGTCGATGATCGCGGTGTCGAACTGGCGCCGTTCACACGCGTAGGCGGCCGCGCAGTCGAGCGCAGCCTGCGCGAGGCCGACGCTGGTGGCGGCGATCGTGATGCGCCCCGAGTCGAGCGCGCTCATCGCGACGCGGAACCCATCGCCTTCGGCCCCGAGCAGGTTGCTCGCAGGGACGCGGGCGTTCTCCAGCACCAGCTCGACGGTGGGCGACGCGCGCAGGCCCATCTTCTCTTCTTTTTTACCGTAGCCGAGCCCGGGCGTGCCCTTCTCGACCAGGAACGCGCTGACCCCCTTCGGGCCCGGCCCGCCGGTGCGCGCCATGATCACGTACACGTCGGCATAGCCGCCGTGCGTGATCCAGAACTTCGTGCCGTTGAGCACGTAGTCGTCGCCGGCGCGGACGGCGGTGGTGCGCAACGACGCAGCGTCCGAACCCGAGCCGGGCTCGGACAACGCGAACGCGCCGAGGAGCTCGCCGGCCGCCAGGCCGGGCAGGAAACGGGCACGCTGCGCGTCGGTGCCGAACTGGGTGAGGATGATCTGCGGCAAGCCGTTGACCGCGATGCACACCGCCCAGCTCGGGGCGACCTTCGCGATCTCCTCGAGCACCAGGGCGTACTCGACGTAGCCCTGCCCGAGGCCGCCCCACGCCTCGGCGGTCGGCACGCCGCACACGCCGGCGGCGCCGAGTTGGCGGAAGACCTCGAGCCGGAACAGCTCCTTCTCGTCGTCCTCCTTGACGGTCGGCCCGATGGCCTCGATCGCGGCGGCACGCGCGGCCTGCACCAACGCGTCCTGCTCTTCGCTCAACGTGAACATCGGCTGCCCTCGGAAGCGGCGCCGTTAACCCCGGTGGGGCGCGTCCGCCGGAGGTGTCCCCTCCCCCTCGGGCCCGGCCGCTGCGTCCGGGTCGACCCCGGCACGTCGCAGCGTGTCCTCGGCGCGCCGGATCTTCTCTTCGTACTCCGCGATCCGCGCCACACCCCGCTCGAGCCCCGGGTGCCGGACCTCGCCCGCGTCGACGAGCTGGCGGACCTCCTTGCCCAGCTTCACGAACATCTGCTCCCGATCGGCCCGGAGCTGCCGGAGGGAGAGCACCTCGCGGCCGTAGCGCGCGGCCTTGCCCGCCTCCGAGGTGGCGCGCGTGAGGAGCTTGCCAAACAGGTCGGCGAGCTCGTGGGGTTCCTTGGCCATGTCGACTCCAAAAGCGCGACCGCCCGCAGGAGCGAGTCCGGCGGGCGGCGGATTGTCCGAGGTGGTGGAGCTGAGGGGGCTCGAACCCCTGACCCCCAGAATGCCATTCTGGTGCTCTCCCAAACTGAGCTACAGCCCCGAGACGCGCCGCCTACTATGCTCGACCCCCTGCGGCGTCAAGGGCTCGCGGGCCCTTTGTGCACGCCGAACACGCCGGCGAGGCCCCGGGCCTCCGCGGCCGCGTCGGCCCGGGCGAGGAGGCCCGAGAGCTCGGCCGACCGCGCGCCGCCGGACTCGAGCGCATGCAGCAGGAAGTTCCGATGCACTTCGGCGCTGCGTCGGTCGTCGGATTCGAGCGTGGCCGCGACCAGCGCCGCACGCGCACACAGCTCGACCTGGATGGCGTGGTGGCGCTGCACCTCGGGCAGCGCCGCCTCGAGCTGCGCCCGCGCCGCGCCCGCCTGTCCGAGCTCGAGCATCAACAGCCCCAGGTTCACGTGCGGGATGGCGGCCATCCAGCTCTGCACCCCTTCGAGCAGCGCGGCCGCGGCGCGGTAGTCGTCGGCGGCGGCGTCCGCGTCGCCCGCGAAGCGGGCGAGGTCACCGCGGAGGTTGCGCGCGCGGGCCTGTCCGACGCGGTTGTGGGCGCGCAGGAACGCGGCGAGGGCCGGCGCGAGGTGTGCCGCCGCCACGTCGGACTGACCGCGGTCCACCGCGAGCTGCGCCAGGCCCATGTGCACCTCGCCCAGGCCCAACGGGTCGTCGAGCTCGTCGAAGAGCGGCAACGCCGAGCCGAAGGCGGACTCGGCGCCCTCGCGCTCGTGCAGCTCCAGCAGCACGTCGCCCAGATCGGCGCGGGCGCGTGCGACGGTCTGCAGGTCGCCCACCTGGGACGCGCCCGCGGCCGCCGTGTGCAGGTGGCCGCGGGCGGCGGCGGGATCGCCCCGGCGACGGGCCAGCCGGCCGGCGAGCCACCCCGCGCGTGCACGCAGGCGCTGGGCGCCGGGCGCGTCAGGGGCGGCCAACAGCGGCGCGAGGATGGCGGCGGCACGGTCGAGTGCTCCCGTTGCCTGGGCGAGCAACGCGTCCAGGAGGCCCTGTTCCCCCACCCGGGGATCGTCCGGGCGGAGCCCCGCCTGCACCAGCGCCGACGCCCGCAGCGCGAGCAGCTCGGCGGCGGGCCGCGGGTCGCGGGCGAGGACCCGGTCTTCGACGCCGGCGGCGAGCGGCCCGAGGCACCGCTCCCACTCGCCCGCCGCGTGGAGGTGC
>SXOM01000249.1 GCA_005776735.1 Pseudomonadota bacterium | reverse complement strand
GGCCGCACGCGCCGCGTGGCTCGCCGCGCGCTCGGTGGCCGCGACCACCGCGCCGCTCGCACACTGGGCGGCCCGACCGAAACGAAGCCCGCCGGCGCCCCACGCGGACGTGCTCGTGGCCGTCCTGGCCGAGCGCGACACGCTCCGGCAGGAGCTCGCCGCGCTGCGGGCCAGCCCGACGTTCCGTGCCCTGGACCGCTTGAACCGGCGCCTGCGCTCGCTCAGAAGCTGAGGAAGAGCCCGACCAGCGTGAGCAGGAGGAGCACGCCGAAGACGCCGACCGCCAGCAGGACCGGCACCGACGCGGCGCCGATCGCCTTGCTCACCGCCTGGTCGGCGCGCGGCCGCGCGGCAGGGAGCGGCGCCGGTGCCGACTTGCGCACGCCGGCCCACCCGGCGATCCGGCGGGTGCCGGCGTCGGCGGGAGGATCGACCCCGAGGAGCGCGAAGATCTGCGCGAACCACGGGAAGTTGTAGACCGGCACCAGCTCGTCGGCGCCGACGTCGGGACGCAGGCGCGCGGTGATGGGAATGTTCCCCACGTAGATGGCCTCACGGACCGCGTACATGCTCTGCCGAGGGATGACCGTGCCATCGGGCAGGTGCACGTCGAACCGCCGAGGCACCTGCACCGAAGCCGGCGCTTCGAAGCGGGTGAAACACGCCGGACACACCACCTCCTCGCCCGGGGAGGCGTCGATCGGATTGGTGCAGTCGGGACAGGCGACTCTCACGCGCACCACGTAGCCCGCCGGATAGGACGCGGGCGATGTCCGATCTCGTCCTCGGCACCGCCGGCCACGTCGACCACGGCAAGACTTCGCTCGTCCGGGCGCTGACCGGCGTCGACCTCGACCGCCTGCCCGAGGAGCGTGCGCGCGGGATCACGATCACCCTGGGCTTCGTCCCGCTCGTGCTTCCCGATGGCCGCACCGCCGGGCTGGTGGACGTCCCGGGCCACGAGAAGCTTGTCCGGACCATGGTATCCGGCGCGACGGGCCTGGACGCCGCGATGTTGTGCGTGAGCGCCGTCGAAGGCGTGATGCCGCAGACGCGCGAGCACCTCGACGTCCTCGCGCTGCTCCAGGTGCCGAAGCTGGTGGCGGTCCTGACCATGGCCGACCAGGTGGACAGCGAGCTCCTCGAGCTTGCCGAAGACGAGCTCCGGTCGGTGCTCCGCGAGACCCCCTGGGCCGACGCGCCCATCGTCGCCACCAGCGCGGTCACCCGGCGTGGCCTCGACGACCTGATCGCGGTGCTCGCGACCCTCCCGAGCTCCGCGCGCGACCTCGGCGCGCCGTTCCGGATGCCCGTCGACCGCGCGTTCGTCCGGCGCGGGTTCGGGACGGTGGTGACCGGCACCGCCTGGGCCGGTCGCCTCGCGGACGGGAGCGAAGTGGAGCTCGCCCCCGGGGCGGCGCGTGCCCGCGTCCGCGGCATCCAGGTGCACGGCGCGGCCGTTGCGGAGGCCCACGCCGGATCGCGGACCGCGCTGAACCTCACCGGCGTCGAGCTGGACGACCTGGGCCGCGGCGTGTGGGTGTGTGCCCCCGGGGTCGTGCCCGACGCACGGGTGATCGACGCCCGGTACCGGCACCTCGCGACGGCCCCGGCGCTCGGCGCGGAGCCCGGCGTCACCGTGCTCCACGGCACGCGCGAGGTGACCGGCCGCATGCTGCTCGTCGACGTCGCCGTGCTGGAGCCGGGCACCGAGTGCCTGGTGCAGTTGCACCTGGCCGAGCCGCTCCCGTGCCTGCCCGGCGACCGGTTCGTCGTCCGCCGTACGTCGCCGGCGACGACGCTCGGCGGCGGCGTGGTGCTCGACCCGTGGGCGCCGGTCTTGCGACGGCGGCGACTGGCGGAGGCCGCGGAGGAGCTCCGCCGCCTGGAGCAGGGCGACACCGGCGTGTTCCTGGAGCGGGCAGGCACCGACGGGCTCACCGAGGCACAGCTCCTCGGCCGGGTCGGGCGCACGGCCGGCACCCGCCTCGGGGAGCGCCGCTACGGCGACGCCGCGCTCCGCACCTTCCGGGAGGCCCTGGCCGCCGGCCTCGCCGACCGACACCGCGCCGAGCCGCTCGCGCCGGCGCTCAACCGCAAGGCCGCGTGGCTCGGGCCCCTGCGGGCGCTCGACGAGCGGGCGTTCCTCGCGTTCTTGGAGTCCGAGGCGGCCGCGCAGCGCGTGGTGGTCGAGGGCGGGCGCGTCCGGTTGCCCGACTGGCAGGTGCTCCTGGACGTCGCGCAGGAGGCGTGGTGCACCTCGCTGTTGCACGCCGCCGGGAAGGCGGCGCTGGACGGGTTCGACGCACCGACGGACCGCGCGGACCGCGACGCGCTGCTCTTTCTCCTCCGCGACCGTGGCCAGATCGACCTGGTCGGCGGTCGGGTGTACACCCGCGCGCACCTGGAGCGCCTCCGCGAGACGGTGCTGGCCTACTTCCAGACCCACTCCGGGCTCGATCCGGGCGCGTTCAAGGAGCTCACCGGCCAGAGCCGACGCACGGCCATCCCGCTCTTGGAGTGGCTCGACGCCAGCGGAGTGACCCGACGCGTCGGGGACGCCCGCGTCCGGGCCTCTTCTCAGAACGACAAGACGGTACCGGCCGAAACCTCAGGGTAGAGGCCGACGTCGGCGAGGTCTTTCTGGATGAGGTCGAACTGCTCGCCCGCGAGCACACCCACACCAAGATCGACGTTGAAGCCGAAGTTGTCGCTGATCATGAAATCACACCCGCCGCGCACCCGGCCGCCGAAGGCGAAGTCGGGCGTGGCCGTGTAGGCCACCGCCAGGAAGTCGGCACCGATGTAGGGCTGGATGTTGGTGACCGGCACCTTGTAGACCAGGCCGATGTCCAGCGGAAGGATGGCGTTCCAGTCCTGCACCTGCTCGGGGGCGATGCCCGCGGCGGCCGCGATCGTGGCGCGCTCCTGGTCGGTGTAGTTGCGGTCGGTGGATGCCCCTTCGACGCCCATCAGGATCACCACCCGGCTGGCGACAGGAATCTCCATCTCGACGCCGTAGGTGATGAAGTCGAGCGAACCGTACCGGGCGTACCCGCCGCGGGCGAGGATGCCGAAGCGCGCCCGCGCATCGTCGTCGCGGCGCCGCGGCGCGTCGATGTCTTCGTCGTCCTCGCTGCTGACCCGCCGCTTGGGGGGCTTGTCCTCTTCTTCCTCTTCGTCTTCGGTCCGGGAGGAGCGGCTCGAGAACCGCGGGGTGTCCTCCTCTTCGTCGTCTTCGCTGCTGGCGCGCGACTTGCTCGACGCCCGGGGGGACTCTTCTTCTTCGTCCTCCTCCTCGGCGACCGGCTTGGTGCGGCTGGAGAAGCGCGGCGCCTCCTCCTCCTCTTCTTCTTCGTCGTCCGTGGCCTTGGTGCGGCTGGAGAAGCGCGGCGTCTCCTCTTCCTCTTCTTCTTCGGACTCCTCGACCTTCGCGCGAGAGGACGTGCGCGACGATGCGCGGGGGGTCTCTTCCTCCTCGACCTCTTCTTCTTCTTCTTCCTCCTCCTCGTCGCGCGCGGCAGTCTTGCTCGGCTTGCTGCTCGACTTGGTGCTGGACGCGTACCGCTCGGAGAACGACCGGCGGTCGGTCGGCTCTTCCTCTTCTTCCTCCTCCTCCGCGCTGCCGTCGTCCGCGACCTTGCCGCCGCCGCCGAACGAGAAGTTGGCCAGCTCGTCCTCGAGGTCTTCGTCCTCCTCCTCGTCCTCGTCGGGAGGCGGGGCCTTCTTCGCCTTGGCCTTTGCCTCTGCGGCAGCCTTGGCTTCGGCCTCGGCCTTGGCGCGCGCCTTGGCGTCGGCCTCGGCCTTGGCCTTGGCCTCGGCCTCCTTGCGCGCGCGCTCCTCCGCCTCGGCGCGCGCCTTGGCCTTGGCTTCGGCCTCCTTGCGCGCGCGCTCCTCGGCCTCGGCCTTGGCCTTGGCTTCGGCCTCGCGGCGCGCCTTCGCTTCGGCCTCGGCCTTGGCCTTCGCCGCCGCGGCGGCGCGGGCGTCGGCCTCTTCGTCCTCTTCGTCGTCGCTGACGTCCTCGAGCTTGCCCTTCTTGGTGTCGGGGGTGAACCGGGTCTTGCCCTTGATGTCCCCGCCCTCCATGTCGAAGTCGTCCTCTTCGTCCTCGAACGCGGCCGCGGCCGTGGCCGTCTCGTCGTCTTCGACCACGGCCGCCCCCTGGCCCGTGATCTCCTTGACCATGCGCGGCGCCGTGCCGGCGACGGTCGCCACGTCGGCGGCGATGTCGTACGACTTCTTGCGGACGATGGCGTTCTTCTTGGCATCGTAGAGGACCAGGGCGATCTTCAGCCCCGCCCCGCCGGGCGCCACGGTGCCGGTGACCACCGCGTCGGCCTTGTTGGCCTTGGCGATGGCCCCCAGGCAGCTCGTCGACGTGACGCAACTGCTGTTGAGCGTCGACGGCGCGGGAATTTCGTTGACCGTGTCGTACGCGCCCGAAAAGTCGAGCTCGGAGCTGATGAGGCTGGTGATGTTGTTGCTCACCTTGCCATCGACCCCGTTGGCCACCAACGGCGCCACGGCCGCGGTGCCACCGGCCCAGGCCGCGCCGGGGAGGCACATGAGGAGCACGAGAGGGAGCAGGCGGGGGGAAGGACGCATCGGGACCTCGACTCGTTGACGGGGTTTGGACCCCCCGGCGACCGTCGATCTTGCCACGCTGGCCACGGTCTGTCGAGCGAGCTAACGCAGCCCCCCGATGACCCAGCCGCCGGGACGCCTCGCCACCGCTCGCGATCGT
>SXOM01000002.1 GCA_005776735.1 Pseudomonadota bacterium | reverse complement strand
CGGGATCTACGTACTGTTGGAGGTGGCCACCAACCGCGACTTCGGTCCGCTCGACGGGGTCGAGGGGCCGCACGAGGACATCCCCAACGGGCACAAGTACCTGCCGATGTTCCAGCCGAGCTGGAAGCGGGCGTACCTGGAGTGGACCACGGCGTGGCTCGGGCGCACCAACCGCTACACCGGCCTGCGCTACGCCGACGACCCGGGCGTGGCGATGGTCGAGCTCGCGAACGAACACACGATCACGTCGGTGTGGCTCACCGGCGCGGTGGAGCGGTTGCCCCGCGAACACCGGGGGGTCCTCGACGCGCGCTGGAACGCGTTCGTCCGCGGGCGTTACCCGGACGACACCGCCCTCGCCGCCGCGTGGACGGGAAGCGTGAACCCAGGCCTGCAAACCGGAGAAACACTGGGATCGATCCGGCGGGAGCCAAGCGGCCAGGGCAACTTCCAGAGTTGGCCCGCGCGCCGGGTGGGCGACCTGTACGACTTCTACGTGGGCCTGGACGAAACGTTCTTCGCCGACGTCGCGTCCCACGTGCGCGGGCTCGGGTACACCCAACCCCTGGTGCCGGGAATCACCTACGACATCCCGGCGCTCGCGCGAATCTTCGCCCCGTTCGACGTGGTGGACGCACACATCGCGTGGGACCACCCCTCGGGAGGGTTCCGAAACGAAGCGCTCGTCGCCGCGCCGCGGAGCCAGAACCTCGTGGAGAAGTTCCGTGTCGCGCAGCTCGGCAAGCCGATGATGGTGTCGGAGCTCGGCGAGCCGTTCCCCAACGACCACGTCGCGGAAGCGCCGCTGTTGTGGGCCACGCTCGCCTCGCTGCAGGACTGGGATGTGTTGGTGTGGTTCGACTACGCCAACGGTCCCATCGAAGTCGGGCCGGGCCCCGTCGCCGCCCCCACCGAGAACCGCTTCGCGACCGTGAAGTGGGGCCAGATGGCGATGGCGTCCGGGCTGTTCCGCAGCGGAGCGGTGGCGCCCGCCACCGGCCTGGCCCCGCAGTGGCGCACCGACGCGATGGTGAAGGCGGACACCGTGGCGGCCACACGACCGAGCCTGACGGGGTCCAAGGACGTCCGAGTGCCGCTGAGCGCGCGAATTCGCGAGGTGTACGGCGGCGCCCCGCCGCTGCCGGTGCCCGGCGAACCCTCGCCGCAGGTGGGGTGGTGGCCGGCCGGGAGCCGGATGGTCGTCCAGACCGAGCGCCTGGAGGCGGTGCTCGGCGACCACTTCCTGCGCAGCCGCGCGGGCCAGGGCGAAGGCACCGGCCCGACACGGGCGGCGCACCTCGACGCGGAGCTCGACGGGCCCGCCGCGGTGAGCCTGCTCTGCCAGGACGGCCCGGTCGCCCGCTGCAAGAAGGGGCTGTTGACCGTGGCGGGACGCATGGAGAACGAGGGCATGCTGCGACTCGGCGGCGGGCAGCTCACGATCGACAACGGCGGCGTGCGGAGCCTGATGAAGCGGCCCGCGGGGCGCGTGCGGTTCGCGTGGCCCCAGAAGCCGGTCCTCCGCCCGCTCGACGCCGACGGCAAGGCGGGTGAGCCGGTGCCGGTGGTGGCCGACGGCGACGGGTGGTGGTCGATCCCGATGGAGAGCGCCGGCCCGACGTTGTGGTGGAGGATCGGCTGAGCGTGGCCCGGTCCCGCCTGGGGTTCCGCCTGTTCGCCGCCGCGGTGGTGCTCGGGGCGGCGCTGCTCGTCGGCGAGGGCCTCGCGCGGGGCCTCGGCCTGGTCGCGCCCGAATGGCAGGGGAAGGACCCCGGCGACGTCATCATGGTCGGCCATCCCACCCGCTTGTGGGGCATGGGCGAAGGCCGCCGCCAGAACGCGGGCGCGGTGGCCACGATCAACACGCTCGGGCTGCGGGGCGAGCTGCCGCGGGTGCCCCGGCCGCGGGGCCGCGAGCGGGTCCTGGTCACCGGGGACTCCAGCTTCTTCGGCCACGGCGTCGCCGACGACGACGCGCCCGCCGCCCTGGTGGGCGCCCGCCTCCGCGCCGCCGGCATCGACGCCGACGCGGTGAACGCGGCCATCCCCGGCTACTCCACCGAGCAGACGCTCCGCCTGTTGGACGAGGTCGGCTGGGCGCTGGAGCCCACGCTCCTGGTGGTGTGCAACCACTGGAGCGACGCCCACTTCGACCACTTCCGCGATCAGGACCTGCTGCACACGCGCGACGCGTTCGGTGGGGGGTGGTTGGCGCGCTCGGCGCTGTTCCGTCTGCTGGCGGTGCAGGTCGACCGGGCCCGCGGCGGCGAAGGTGCACACCTCGTCGGGTGGACGCGGCACAGCGCGTGGTCCGCCACCGGCGTGCGGCGGGTCGATCCGCGGCGCTACGCCGACAACCTCGACACGATCGTGCGCGCGGCCGCGGCGCGGGACGTCGGCGTCGTCCTGCTCACGCCGACCAACCGCGACATGGCGCGGGGCGCGCTCGACGGCGAGGAGGTCCGCCGGCCCTACGTCGCGGCGCAGCGGCTCGTCGCCGAAGCGCACGGCGTGCCGCGGGTGGAGACGCTGCCGGCGTTCATCGCCGCCGCGACCACCCTCGGGCCCGACGCGCTCTTCCTCGACGACCTGCACCCCAGCGCCGCCGGGAACGCCGTCGTGGCCGACGCGATCGTGGCCACCCTGCAACAAGCCGGCTGGCCGCGCGCCCGCCTGGTGGGCCGCGACGCGGCCGTCGACACCGCCGGAATCGTCGACCCCGTGCCCGCGGGCGCCGACCCCGGCCCGATGTCGCCCCAGGTCAACCTGTACCCGGGCGGGAGCGAGGGCCTCGCGGCACACGGCGCGGCGCCGCCGGAAGCCGGTGCGACGCACGCGGCCGCCCCCGTGCCCGCCGCAGCGTGGACCCTGCGCGGCACGGTGCACGCGCCGCCGGGTCCGGTCGAGGTCACCGTCCGCAGCCTCGCCGACGAGAAGCTCGGCGCCATCGTGCTCCGCGGGGAGACGGAGTTCGCGATCGCCGTGCCGGCGGGGCACGCCCGCGTGCGCCTGGAGGCGATGGGCGCGGCCGGGCGGGTCGAGCAGGAGGTCGCCGCCGGGGCGGCGCCGCTGGTGGTCGTCCTCGGGGAGTAGGTGGTCCCGCCTGCAACGCCGCACCGCTACTACGGCGGGGGCTCCACGGCGCGCTCTTGGGCGAGGAGCGCCAGGCTGCACGGATCGCCCCCGCCGGCCCGGAACCGTGGGACCGCGAGCGGATGCGCCGACACCACCCCGTGCAGCGGGATCGTTCGCGGCGCCCCCGCCGCGGTCGGCGCGGCGGCGACCGCCGGAGCTTCGGCGTGGAAGTCGCCCTCGACGCCGACCATGACCTCGGCGCCCACGTCCCGGGCGCGGTCGACCAGGGCGGTGACGCTGTCCCACCGCTGGTCGCCGGGCGCGACCACCACCACGCACGCGGGCCGCGCCCCGAGCACCTCGACGATCGGCACCGGCCGCCCGAGCACCGTCGCCGACGGCGTCGACCCGGCCAGCAGGAACGGCAGCGGG
>SXOM01000248.1 GCA_005776735.1 Pseudomonadota bacterium | reverse complement strand
GGCGACGGTGCTCGCCGCGCGACGCGCCGACTGCGCGCTCAGAGCGGGTTCCCGAGCAGCCAGGCGATGCGCAGCCCGAGCACGCCCAACGGCACCGCTACCGCGGCGGTGCACGCCAGGAGCACCAACTTCCCGAAGAGGCCCCGCGCACGGAACGAGCCGGGCGCCGCCGGGACGGCCGGGAGCTGGCGCAGCTCCGCCCACGCGCCGGTCAGCGCCGCGAGGGCGCGGGCCGGTACCCCGAGGCTCCACGCGCTGCCGAGCGCCGCCACGGCCGCTGCGCCGAAGCCCACCGCCGCCCACAGCACCGCGTGGACGCCCACGAGGCCGAGGACGGCCGCCGCCTGCGTACGTTCACCGTACGCCGGCCACCGCCGACGCACCGTACGGGTCGCCAGGCCCACGCCGATCGCCGCCAACAGCGCCAGCGGCGCGGCCAACCAGCCCCGCAGGTAGCCGAAGCGCACCGACACCGGCTGATCGGCCGCGATCCAGAAGCGGGAGTACCGGAGCTGGGTGGTGTCGCCGACGGTCGAGGATCGCCGTTCCGTCTCGTCCACCTGCGGGCCGATCTGACCGAACAGGCCGGTGTACCGGTTGTGCGCCGGCACGTTCACCGTCCACTCCAGGCGCGAGACGGGCAGCTCGACCTGGGGCAACCACAGCTCCGGGGCCCCGACCGCGCCGAACGCCCCCACGTCCCCGAGCAGGGTCACTTCCAGCGTGAACGGCAAGGGGCGCTCCACGCCGGCCGACCGCTTGAGCGGGATCACCACCTGTCCGGCAGCGTTCTTCGACGGGGTGACCGCCACGCCGTCGAGCCGACACGCGCTCACCTCGGCGCCCGCGGGGAGCGTGAGCGTGAGGCTGTGCCGCAGGCGGTTGCGGAGGGTGATGCTCAGGTCGGTGCGCGCGCGCCCTTCGGGGGTGACCGTGGTCGTCGCGACGAGCGCGTCGACCGAGCCCGCGGCGGGCTCGCGCTCCGGGAGCGGCGTCGCGCTCAGCCGCACGCTCGCGCCATCGGAGTGGTAACGCCACCCGTCGAGCACCGGCGTGACCGCGTTGCCGAGCAGGTCGCCCGGGAGCTGGCCGACGTCGACCGCGACCGCTTCGGTGGTGCTCACCGGCTCCACCTGCACGGTGCCGACGACCTCCAGGCCCAACCACCCATGCTCCCGCTCCACGCCGAGGGCCCGGGGCGGCACGACGTCGAGGGTCGCCCCGTCCAGGGTGCGCTTCAGGCGCAAGCTCACCTCGTAGGCGTCCCGGATGGGGAACGCGGTCTCGCCGTGCAGCACCGTGCCGGCGGGCGTGCTCTCGGTCGTGTAGCGGAAGCCGCCGGCGCCGTCGGCCTCGACCACCGAGAGCCCCGGCGGCACGAGCACGTCGAACTGGCGGGCGGCCCCCCCGAGGATGGTGTAGCGCAGGACCGTGAACAGGTCGGCGGCGTGCTCCTCGATCGACAAGAGCGAGAGCGTCTCGACGTACAGGCGCGCGGCGGCCTCGTCGCCCCCGAGGTCGGACAGGCCGACCACGTGGATGCGGCTGGTGGGCAACAACCACGCCGACACCGTGGTGGCGCTGCCGGTGGGCGCGCTCATCGTCCGCACCGCTCCTTCGACCTCGGGTTCGATCCCGGTGCCCGGGAAGGTGCAGTCGAAGCGGGTGACCGGGGTGCGCGGCACGTAGAAGTCGTACTCCTGCGACCCGCGGGGCCCGCTGGTGGGCACCAGCACGTCGACCTCGAGCGTGACCTCGCCGACCTCGTCGGTGACCCACACCTGGTACCCGGACTGGTTGGTCAACGCGACCGGCTCCCCGCCGACGCTCGCGTGCACGATGGCGACGTTCTCGCCCACGATCGGCACCGACTTCCAGAAGCCGTCGCCGGTCAGCGTCGCGGTGAGCGAGAGGTGGAGCTCGAGCCCGCCGGGGGTGGCGCGGCCGGTGTAGGTGGAGCCGCCCAGCACCACCAGCGTGGCGTAGGAGCGTCGTGATTCTTCGGCGGCGAGCCTGAGCTGTTCCCGGAGCGCTTCGTAGCGGAGCAGCGGCACGATCGCCTCGCCGGACGCCACGGGGGGGAGCTCGACCATCGCGGGGCGCGGGGCCGCGAGGGCCGCCGGCGCCATCCCACCCCCGTCGCCGTTGTCGAGGTTCACGGTGTTGCCCTGCATGACCGCGTCGAACGCGGTCTCGGCGGCGGCTTGCCGATCCTGGGCGTAGACGGTCGGGGCGAAGGCGAGCGCAGCAAGCGCGAACGAGAGGCGGCTCATGCGTTCCTCCGCAAGGCGACGGCCAGGACGATGCACAACGCGGTGGACCAGAAGAGCGGGAAGCTGACCGCGGCGGCGAGCGCCACCACCACGAGCGCCCCCTTGGCGACGGCGCCGAACGTCCAGGCGTCGGCCAACGCCGCCAAGGGAGGTGCACCCTCCCGTACCCGCGCCCGCGCGGCGGCGAGCGCCCCGTGCAACAGCGCCGCCGCCAGGGCGGCGTCGATGCCCCAGAGGAGGCTGCGGTGTACGCCCTCCACGTACCAGGCGAGGGTCAACCACGCCGCGGCCTCGACGGCCAGCCGCACCCGCGGGGTCGCGCCGCCGCGGGCGACCTGCCACACGCGGCGGGCGGTGGCCGCGAAGACGCCGACGCGCACCAGGGGGACCAGGTCCGTCGCCATCCAGGTCAGCGACAGCGTCGGCACGTCCCGGCCGGGCAGCGTGCGCTTGAACCGATGGCGTTCGCCGACCAGGGGGAAGGTGCTGCTCGCCTCCTGCGTCTGGCGCTCCACCTCGCTCTCGTCGCGGTAGATCGCCTTGCGACGGGAGAGGATGCTGGAGTAGGAGCCGGAGTCCATCCCCGCCCACGCCGAGCGGGTGCCGAGGACCAGGTCGAGGAACTGTTGGGCGCGACGGATGTGGTCGTAGCGGATGTGCGAGTACGGGGACAGGCTGCCGGCGAAGTGCAGGGGCGCGACGGCGGAGGGCACGTACACGTCCCACTCGACCGCCGCGACGGTCGCGTCCACCTCGGGGAGCGTCAACGCCCGGGCCCCCAGGAGGCCCATGGCGCCGCGATCGCGGGTCCACGCGAGGTCGATCACGAACCGATCGACCGCCGCCGCGCCGTCGCTGGCGGGCGCGATCACCAGGTCCTGACCCGTCGCCAGGTCGCCGGGGCGGCTCAGCACCCCGTAGTTGTTGTCGATGAGGCGCTGCCACTGGGTCGGGTCGCCGTAGAAGCGGTCGGCGAGGCCGCCGAGCGTGTCGCCCTCGCGGACCTGCCAGCGGAGCGTCTCCCCGTCCGCGAGGCGTTCGCTCTGGATGAGCGGCAAGAGCAGCGTGGCGCCGTCCGGGGACATCGCGGGGCGGATGCTGCGACCGTCGAGCCGGGCGTGCGTGAGCACTGCGCCGTCGGGCAGGCGCACGCCCAGGTACTGCTGCGTCTGGTTGTGGACGTGCAACTGCATCCGGGTGATCTCGGCGCCGTCTTCGATGAGGACCGTGGTGGCCTCGAGCTCGTCGATCGCGGTCGACGCGACCGCCACCTCGGCCTGCCGCGACACGCGCAGGCGGACGTCCGGCTCCCCGGCCAGCTCGAACCCGAGGAGCAGCGGGTTGGCCGTGAGCGCGGCCAGCTCGGGCGGGAGGTCGCGGAGCGGGCTGGTCCCGTCGGCCCCCTCGACCGCGGCCTCGAAGCCGGCGGGGCCCTGCACCCCGATGGCGCCGGTGAACGGGGTGCCGGCGGCCGGGAGCGGCATGCGCAGCGCGACCGGCGCTTCCAGGCTCACCGGGAACTGGAAGAGGACCTGGACGTTGGCCCGCTCCGACACGAGGTACCGCAAGCGGACGTCGATGAGGCCGGCGTCGTTGCGCCACTGGAGCACGTCCGCCCCGCTCACCTCGACGATCTCGACCCCGTCGGGCACCCGCAGGCTGAGCCGATCGGTCTCGCCTTCGAGGATGGTCGTGTCGAAGGTCGCGACCCCCTTCACCAGCGCGTCGTGCAACGTGAAGAGCGCGAACTCCCGGGTCTCGGCCTTGACCGGCACCGTGTCGTCGGCCGCGCGCCCCTTCCACGACAAGCGCAGGAGGCCCTGCCCGTCGAGCTGGCCGTCGATCCGCGTGCCGCCCGCTTCGGGCCGTTGGCTCCGCATCGCGCCGTTCTCCAGGGTCGCTTCGATGCCGACTTCGGGCACGACCACCGACACCCGCGTGGGCCCGGAGGGCGGCAACGGCAGCTCCAACCGCCGGACGAACCGGTCGTCCTCCTGCCCCAGGAAGAAGTCCACGCGCAGGGTGTGC
>SXOM01000247.1 GCA_005776735.1 Pseudomonadota bacterium | reverse complement strand
GTCGGCGGGCAGCGCGTCGAGCGCCCGCAGCGCGCGGGTGGGCCGCCCCGACGCCGCGAGCGACTCGCCGAGCTCGACCAGCGTGCGCTCGGCTTCGAGGGTGCGGGTGCCGAGCGCCCGGTGGTACACGACGAACCGCGTCTCCCACCCCCCCGCCGGGCGGCGCTCCGCGGCGTCGGCCAGCGCCAGGTGCAGGGCGCGGCGCCGATCGTCGGGCAGCTCCTCGCGGAGGATCGTCTCGATGGAGGAGCGCGCGATGGCGAGCCAGTCTTCGCCGCCCTCGGACCACAGGACCACGAGCCCCTGGCGCACGAGGTTGCCGACCCGCAAGGTGCCGTGCTCCACGCCGAGCACCGAAGCGAGCACCTCGACCGGAGTGGGATCGTCGGCGATGGCCAACGCCTGGAGCGCGAGGCGATCCTCGAGCGCCAGCCGCTTGAGGCCGCGCTCCAACATCCGGCGGGTGCTCTCGCCGGGGAGCAGGCCCGCCGCGGCGTTCCAGCGCCACGCCGCGTCGCCCGACTCGGAGAGGCCTTCGCACCACAGGACGCCGGCGGCGACCTGTTCGCGCACCAAGGCGACCGCGTGCGCGGGCAGGCCGCCCGACGCGGCGCGCAGCGCGAGATCGAGGCCGGGCGGCAGGCTCCCGGTGCGGAGCATGGCCCGGAGGAGCGCCTGGATCTCGGGCACCGCGAGCGGACGGAGCGTGTGGTGGGCGGCCCCGGGGAGCGGCGCGAGGTCGATCCCGAGGTGCACCGCCACGATGCGCGGCGCGGCGCTCATGCGCACCAGCGCCTCGACCGCGGAGGGCCCGAACTGGTCGACCTCCTCCGCGAGCAGCACCACGCCGCCTTCCGCGCCGAGGTCGGCGAGGAGGGCGGCGACCCCCTCGACGTCGCGCCGCGGCGGCAACCCGAACCGCTCGAGCTCTTCGCCGACGTGCGCCGCGAGCTCGGACGCCCGCATGCGCCCGCGGCCGCGCACCGAGATGACCTCGAGGTGGTTGGCGGCGGCGAGCTGGCGGACCAGCGCCGCCAAGGGGCCGAAGCCCGCCCCCATCGGGCCGGAGATGCGTAGCCAGCCGCGGCCGTCGACCACGGCCTCGATGGCGCCTCGGGCACCTTCGCGACCCAGGAGCGGCGGAGCGCGCAGCTCGGCGTGCGACACCACCGCGCCGGTCAACAGGGCCAGCGCGACCGCCGCGGAGGCGGGGCGCGCCGCAGGATCACGCGCCATCAGGCGGTCGACGAGCTGCGACAAGCGCACGGGCACCGCCGAGCTGACCTGGCCGAGCGGCGTCGCGTTGCCCCCGCGGTGGGCGGCGAGCCACGCCGCGGCGGTGCGGGCGTGGTACGGCCGCGCGCCGCACACCGCTTCGTACACCGTGACGCCGAGGCTGTAGAGGTCGCAGCGCAGGTCGCTCTCGGCGCCGGCGATCTGCTCCGGCGCCATGTAGGCGTAGGTGCCGAGCACGTCGCCGAGCGTGGTGGTGAGCGGGTCGGCGGGGTCGGCGGCGAGGCCGAGGTCCATCAGCACCACGCGGTTGTCCGCGCACATGAAGACGTTGCTCGACTTGACGTCCCGGTGGACGATGCCGTGCTCGTGCAGGTGCGACAGCACCCGCAAGAGCGCACCGGACAGCCGGGTGGCCTCGTCCCCGTCGAGCGGCCGGCGCGCGATGCGCTCGTCGAGCGGCTCGCCCTGCAACAACTCCAGGACCAGGGCGGGCTGGTCGCCCTCGAAAATCGCGTGGCAGCGCACCAGGCCGGCGTGGGAGAGCCGCTGCAGGAGCCGCCCTTCGCGCGTGAACCGCTTGCGCATGCTGTGCCGGTCGACGTCGCGCAGGACCTTGAGCGCCACCGGTTGTCCGTTCCACTCCGAGCGGAAGACGTCGGCGATGCCGCCTTCGCCGATGCGCTCCAGCAGGGGGCAGCCGTGCAGCTCAGACAGGCGCGCCATCAGTGGGCTCCGAGCCAGGCGGACACCGGGCGCCAGACGTGCTCGGGGGCGTGGATGCCGGTCAACAGGTCGAGGTGGCCCCAGTGGTGCCCGGTGTTCCACGGCTCGAGGTCGAGGAGGGTGCGGTCGGTGGCGCCGCTCTCGTCGATGGCGGCGTGGCAGTCGTCGGGGGGGGTGAGGTGGTCGAGGTCGCCGGTGATGACCAGGAGCGGCACGTCGGTCTTGCCCCAGGCCGCCGCGTACTCCACCTCGTCCTCGTGCGCCCAGCGGGCCATGTCCATCCACACGTGCAGGCTGGTCCAGTCGAAACCGCGCTCGAGGCGCTCGGCGAGGACTTCGGGCTCGACGCTCCCCGGCGCCCACCCGCTGACCGGGAAGGCGTAGCCGGCGACGTCGGTGATCTCGTAGAGGCGGCCGAGGAGCTGGCCCGCGAGGCGCGTGCGGACGTTGACCCCGCCGAGCACCCCCCGCACGTTGGCGAGGTGCGAGAGCCGGGCGAGCCAGTTCACGAAGCGGTTGCTCTGCGCGAAGCGGTACACCGGCGCGATGCCGACGACGCCGCGGACCGGCTCGTGCGTGGCCATCGCAAAACACACCGCCCCGCCGAGGGAGTGGCCGATCCAGAAGGCGGGGCGCCCGAGCGCCCGCGCGAGGCCCACCGCGTCCTGCACGTAGTCGCCGAAGTGGTCGGGGGCGCCGCCGGCGCGCGAGTGCCCGTGGCCGCGCAGCTCGAGCACGTGCACGTCGAAGCCCTGCCCGGCCAGCCACGCGCTCATCGACCGGGCGCTGGAGTGCCAGGTGTACCGGTTCTGGGCGAACCCGTGCACCAGGACCACGGGCGGCCCCTGCACACACGGCACACGCTTGCGGGTGACCATGAGGCCGCCGGGGTGTCGAAGGCGCGTCTTGTGGATGCGCACCTGCTCTCCGGGCCACCCGGTCTGCAGTTCGTCCGCTTCGGACTCCACGACCCAGCCCGCCGAGGCGAGGCCCGGCTCGGCGTCGATGTCTCCGACGCGCACCCTACGCACGCGATGGCGCCCCGTCGCGCAGCGCCGCGACGATCTCGGCGACGGCGTCGGCGTTGCCGATGTACAGCGGCGTGCGCTCGTGCAGGGTGGCGGGCACCTTGTCGAGGATCGGCGCGGTGCCGTCCGACGCGGCACCGCCCGCCGCTTCGGCCAGAAACGCCAGGGGCTGTGCTTCGTACAGCATGCGCAGCTTGCCCTTGGGCGCCTTGGGGGTGGGCGGGTACAGGAACACCCCGCCCTTGACGAGGTTGCGGTGGAAGTCGCCGACCAGGGAGCCGATGTACCGGGCCGACCAGCCGAGCGCCGGGGCCTTGAGGCTCGCCAACCACGCCTGGAGCCTCGGGTCCCACTGCGCGGCGTACGCTTCGTTGCAACTGTACGCCCGGGTGGGGCCGCTCAGCCGCAGGTCGCGGTGGGAGAGGAAGAACTCGCCGACGCTCGGGTCGAGCGTGAACCCGTGTACGCCCTCGCCGGTGCTCAGCACCAGGACGGTGCCGGCGCCGTAGACGATGTACCCGGCGCACACGAGCTCCCGCCCGCGCCGCAGCACGTCGGCGGCGGTGCCGTCGCGCCCGTCGGTGCACCGGCGGTGCACCGCGAAGATGGTGCCGATCGACGCGTTGGTGTCGATGTTGCTGGAGCCGTCGAGCGGGTCCATCGAGAAGCAGTACTCGCCAACCTCGAAGGCCTCGGGGATGGCGACGATCCCGTCCTCCTCTTCGCTCACGATCATGCAGCACACGCCGGCGTGCTCCAGCGCCCGCTTGAACGTCTCGTTGGCGTAGATGTCGAGCTTCTGGACGAACTCGCCTTGGATGTTCATGCCCCCGGCCGCGCCGAGCATGCCGGCGAGGCCCGCCCGCTGCACCCGCGCGCTGACCAGCTTGCCCGCCAGGGCCACCTGCTTGAGCAGCGTGACCAGCTGGCCGGTCGCGCCCGGGTGGGCGCGCATCGTCTCCAGCAGGAAGCGATCGAGGGTGGTGCCTTCTTCGAAGTGAGCCATCCCCACCCGGTATCATCGGGGTACGCTCGCGGGCATGGGGCCCCGCCGCCAGGACGTCCTGCACGCCGCGCTCGTGGTGGCGGTCGTCGCCGCCGTGGTCCTCATCGCTCCGCCGGGTGCGCGAGGTGCGGAGGCGACGCCGGCGTGGGCGTTGCCGTACGACGACCCCTACATCCACCTGCGCTACGCCCAGGCGCTGGTGCAGGGCGTCCCGGGCCAGTGGAGCGCGGGGGCCCCGAGCACCGGCGCCACTTCGCCGCTGTACGGCCTCCTGCTGGCGCCCTGGGTCGCGCTCACCGACGACCTCGCCCTCCTCTCGTGGGCGGCGCGGGGCACCGGCGCGGCGTGCCTGGTGTGGGCCGGGGCCGCCCGTAAGAGATGCGTTTGCTGGATCGGTGGGCACGGTCACCGTCAACGTCACGGGCTTGAACGACGCACCAGTCGCCCAGGATGATGACTTTGCAACCAACGCGGACACCAATCGCGCCGGCAACGTATTTGAAGACAACGGGCATGGGGCCGACGCGGATCCAGAAATTGCCACGATCCCGCTCACCGTCACCAATTCGGGCACCCGGGCGACGTCCCGCGGCGGTAGCGTGACGATCAACGCCGATGGCAGTTTTAATTACAATCCGACGGGATCCGCCGAGTTGCGAGCCGTCGTGGTGGGCCAATCGCTAGTCGACACCTTCGAGTACACCGTTAGCGACGGCACGGCTTCGGACACCGCGACCGTTCGAATTACCGTCGCGGGTACGAATATCGCCCCCACCCTGGCTGCGATCCAGAACGTTACTCTGCTGGCCGGCGCCCCCTTGCACATCCCATTGGATGGTTTCGACGCCGAATCGCACACGCTGACGTTTAGCGCCACAAGCAGCAACCCCAGCTTGGTGCAGACGATTCTCTCACCGAACACCAACCGCAGTATGCGTGTCGACGTCACGAATTTTGGCACGATGATCTTCCATTTGTTCGAAGACCTCGTGCCGCGCGTGACCAGCAACATCATCGGCATTGCCAACGCCGGAACCTACGACGGTGTGATCTTCCATCGGATCGTGAAAAACGACGGTCTGGGCAACCCATTTGTCATCCAAGGGGGGGACCCGAATGGCAACGGCCAGAATGATGAGGGGGCCCCTGAATTCGACGACCAATTCCATGTCGATCTACAACACACCAGCGCCGGTTTGCTCTCCATGGCCAAAGCCGGGGACGATACCAACTCCTCACAATTCTTCATTACCGCTCCCACCACTTTCCCGTTGCGTCGGTTGGATTTCAACCACTCGGTATTCGGACAATTGGTGGAAGGTGAGTCGGTACGGCAGGCCATTCAACAGGTCCCCACTGGAGCCAACGACCGACCGACAACACCGGTCGTAATGCAGAATGTAGAAATCATTCTCGATCGCGAGAATGGCGTGCTGCGGCTCAAAGCCGCGGAAGGCGCGTCGGGCGACGCGACCATCACGGTGACGGCGCGAGATGCCCGCGGCGCCGAGGTCACCCGAACTTTCCAGGTCACCGTTCAACCCGACACCTTCAATGACGCTCCAATCAATGGCGCTCCATTTCTGAATGACATCCCCGCAATCACCACAACACAAAACACGGCTGTATCGTTCGACGTGAGTGCCCAAGATGCAGAAAACAGCACGGTGACGTTTGCGCACCAAGCACAGGGAGGCACGCCACTGAACGGGACCAAGAACCCGAATCTAGCCTTTACTGTCGTTCGAGACGACGCCTTCGGCGACGCCTTCACGACACGATTCACCGTAACGCCACCGACGGGGTTTGTCGGGACGTTAGACCTGTTGGTTCGCGTCAGCTCCACCGGCTCAAGTACGGGCGATCCCTTTGATCAACAGTTGGTCAAAATCACCGTCAACCCGACTCCAGCACCTCTAACACTCGCCCCCGGATCGCAGAGTGACGCGGGCCTGGGTTCGGAGGGGCTCGCACCAACCGAAGTGATTGCCTCCGACGATGCCCGCTTACAGGCTGTGCTCGCATCCGCCGTGTCCACCTGGCAAGAACAACTTGGCACCCATCTGGATCTGGAAATCCAAGTACAAGTCGACCAACACGCCGGAGACCAATTGGCCGACGCCACGATCCTCGATTTTGATGCGGCTGGTCGCCCCAGCGCCGGGCTCATCACGCTGGATGACGATGCCCTCGGAATTGGCTGGCATGTGGATGTCGACAGCCAACCGTCCACTGGCGATCTCGATCTCTATACCACTCTGC
>SXOM01000246.1 GCA_005776735.1 Pseudomonadota bacterium | reverse complement strand
GGTGGCGCGTCGGCGGGTGGCGCGTCGGCGGGTGGCGCGTCGGCGGGTGGCGCGTCGGCCGGCGGCGCGTCGGCGGTGGGGGCAGGGTCCTCGGCGTGCGCGAACGTCGCCGCGAGAAGCAGGTGCAGCATCATCGCTCCAGCGGTCCGTACGTGAAAACCTTTAGCCCGCGATGTGAAATCGTGCGGGGTCGGCGCGGTTCCTCGCCCCTAGTCGCACGCGTAGTCGGTGACGGTCAGCTCGTCGATCCGGTGCTCGTTGGTCTCGCCGCCGGTCGCGGCGGTGAAGCCGATCCAGGCGTCGAACGCGTAGTCGCCGACGATGTCCTCGTCGATGTACGCGGTGCCGTCCACCGACACGGTGACCCGCGGCGCCACGATGCTGACCTCGATCGCGTGCCAGCCGGTGTCCTCCATCTCCGGGAGCACCGCCCACGCCCGGTACGCGTCGACATCGCCATCGAAGGTGAACGCCACGTGGTCGAGCGAGGTGGGGTCGACCCCGCCGTTGTCGTAGGTGTCGAGCTCGATCGACCACCCCGGCAGCGCCGGCCCGGCCGTGCAGGAGGCGTCGCCCCCGTACCCGATCCCGCAGCCGGTTCCGCCGAGGAACGTCGTCGCCGCGGCGGCGTCGAGCGCGGTCAGGGAGATGCCGTCTGCGCCGGTGCCCCCGCCCATGTACACGTAGAACTGGATGTCGACGCTCCCGCCCCCGACCCGCGTGGACGTCTCGAACGCCGTTCCCACCTGGTCGGTCGTGGCCGGCGTCAAGAGCAGGTTTCCCGCGCCGGCATCCCACCCCGCGGCGCCTTCGTAGTGCCAGGAGCTCAGCGCGAGCGCGTCGTAGGCGAAGGCCCCGTCCTGGCAGGTGCCGACGGTGGCGACCGCTTCCTCGCCGCACGCGTCGACGGCCGAGAGCGTCACCTCCTGGGGGCCGGAGCTCCGGTCGGCCGCGGCCCACGCGACCGAGGTGCTCCCGTCGGCGGCGGCCGGCCCGCGGGAGAGCTCCCCGTCTACGCTCGCGGTCCAGGTGATCGCGAGGTCCTCGGCGGCCTCTTCCGCATCCGCGACCACGCCGTACAGCACCGCGTCCGCCCCTTCGGCGAAGACCTCGCCCGCGGAAGGGCTCACGATGCTCACCGACGGCGGGGTGTTGGCCACCGCGCGCAGGGGCACCTCCAACGCCGGGTCCTCCGGGTCGTCCGAGCCCACCACCAGCTTGCCGTCCCCGTCGGTGCCCTCGAGCCCGACCAGCGTGGATTCGCCTTGTTCCAGCCGAATCGGCAGGGCCGGCGCCGAGGTGATGCTCCACCCCGCCCCGCGGACCTCCAGGGAGGCGACCGTGAGCACGCCCTCGCCGCCGTTCTTCACCAGCACGTCGCGTTCGGTGGGCGCGCACAGCCCGGTGGCGGTGATCGCCGCAGGGTCGACCTCGATCGCCGGGTCGTCCACCGGGACCGGCTTGGACTCTTCGTTCAGCCCGTAGTCCGAGCATCCGAAGAGCGGGAGGGCGAAGGCGGCGACTCGTCGCATGCCCGGATCATAGTCGGCGCCTCCTCTTGTGTCCCGGCGCGCCGGTGCCGATCGGGGGGGCATGACGCCCGACACCGCCCGTTCCCCCGACCGTGCGCTCAAGTCCTTGCAGAGCCTGCCCGGCGTGGGCCCGTCGATCGCCGCCGATCTCGCACGATTGGGCTACCGCGAGCCGGAAGATCTTGCTGGAGAGGACGCGGACGTGATGTACGCCCAGCTCCAAGCCCTCACCGGCCTGCGCCAGGACGTGCTGGTGCTCGACGCGTTCCGGTGCGCCGTCAACTCTGCGAGCTCCCTGGAGCACGACCGCGAGCTCATCAAGCCGTGGGCCTGGGCCCGCCTGCGCCATCGTCGGGTGGAGGTCGCGCTCGAGGAGGTCGGGTAGGGCGACGCGCCGCGACCGTCCGCGTCGAGCGGCCGAGCCGTGCGCGCGTCGCGGCGCGTTAGCCAACCGCCCGATGGACGCATCCGCCGACCGCCCCCGCTGGCACGACCTCCGCGGCTCCCCGAAGGACGTCGCGCGGTGGGCCTTCTGGGTGAAGCTGCGCGACGCGCTCGACCCCGAGCGGCCCGAGGCGCTGCGTCGCCTGTACCCGCTCTGGCGTGCGCAGTACGCCCTCGCGGGCCGTCAGCGGGCGCTCATGGCCGACGAGTATCGCCGGTGGCTCGGCCCGGTCGACGAGGCCGTGGTCGCCGACGCCTACCGGATCGCGTGGCGGGTGCACCTCGAGGAGCTGTTGCTCGGAAAGCTCACCGCCACCAACTGGCGCCACTGGATGCGCCTGGAGGGTCAGGCCCAGCTCGACGCGGCGTTGGCACGGGGGAAGGGGGCGATCCTCGTGTTCCCGCACGCGGGCAACTTCATGTTCATGCACGCCGTGATGGGGCTCATCGGCCACCGCTACACGCAGTACGCCGCCCGCGGCATGGCCCCTCCCGATGTCGCGCGCGACCACGCCGACGTGTTCGCCAACAACAAGTGGCGCCGCGAAGCCCGCGCCGCGCGCGAAGCGAACGAGGACAAGCTCCCCATCCGGTTCATCTCCCTCGACACCTCGGTGCGTGAGCTGTATCGGTGTCTCGGTCGCAACGAGCTCGTGGGCATCGCGTTCGACGGCCGGATCGGCAACAAGTGGGCGCGTGTGCCGTACCTGGAGCGCACCGCGCTCATCAACCCAGGGCCGTGGCGGCTCGCCGCCTCCACCGGCGCCGCGGTCGTCCCGACCCTGATGGAATGTCCGAACGAGCAAGAAAACATATGTACCTTTGCTCAATCAGTCCACGGCGACGACCCCGACGCCTTGCGCGCGCAGGTGCTCGGGGGTGCCATCGAGCCGTGGCTGCGGGCCCACCCGTCGCACTACGGCATCTGGCTGAGCCATTGTCGCGAGCGCGCGGCGGTGGACGACCACCCGTTCTTCACCGACTACGCCCCCGACGATCGGCACTTGCGGTGGGGGAGTTCGGCGGGCGGGTGAACGGTCAAGTGCGGGGCGCCGGGGCGCCGGCGACGACCACGTCGGTGAGCCCGAAGTCGTCGCCCTTGGACAGGAGTGGTTCCCCCGAAGCCTGCGCCAAGGCGTAGGCGAAGCAGTCGCCGAAGTTGAGCGCGGCCGGGTGCCGGCCCTTGCCGAACGCCCGCCACGCCCGCCGTGCCCGGGCGGCGTGGTCCGCGGTGACGGGGACGACTTCGACCTGCGCCCGGTAGAGGAACAGGTCGAGCTCCCGGCCGCCCGCCGGGCCGTATCGACCCTCCACGACCATCGCGCACTCGAGCAGGTTTGCCGCCGAGAGAAGACGAACGGGGTCGGACTCGATGGCGCGCGCCATGCGCAACGCCTCCGGTTCGTTGGCGAGGACAGCCACGATCGCGGATGTGTCGAGCACCATCAGCGCGGCAGCCCGGAAGGGTCGTAGCCCACCAACTCGTCGTCGGTGCGGGGGTCCAGGACCGGGAGCGCGCCGCACCTGACCGCGATCTCCATGAGGTCGTCGGCGAGCGAGGCCGGCTGCGCAGCGGCTGTGCGACGCAACTCCTCGCGGAGGGCGGTGACGATCGCGGCAGTGAGCGACTGGCCGGTGCGCGCCGCCAGCGTGCGGGCGAGCCGGTCGGCTTCCGGGTCCTTGATGGAGAGCGCCATACGGGTATACTCCGGTCTGTATTATATACAGTGGCCGGCGTGGAAACAACCCGCGAAGCGCGCCCCCGCCGTGCGGCGCCGGGTCGCCCCCCCTCGCTTCGGGACGGTCGCGCGGCGCCGCCCTCGCTACATCCCCTCGACCAACCGGCGCAGGTCGCGTCGCGTGAGCGGAAATGCGACGGCTTCGCGCCCGTCGGCATGAACCCGCCACCGCTCCAACTCGGCCGCTTCGCCGGTGGTCCGCACCTCCCAGTACTCGCGGTCGCCGTCGGGCCGGCCGCGGATCACCGCGCCGCCGAGCGTAGGCGCGACCTCGACCACCTCCAGCGGCGCTCCCAGGGCGCGCCCTACGGCCTCGGGGAGCGTCGCCACCGCCTCGGCGACGGTGCGCCCGGGCGTGTGGACGCGCAGGCGCCGGAGCGAAACCGCCAGGCGGTCGGCGTCCTCGACGTCGGCGCGGACACTGCGGTGGCCGTCGGTCGCGTCGACCGTGCCCGTTCGCAGTCGCTGATCGAGCTCCTCACCCAGCTTCACGTTCACCCCTTCCCG
>SXOM01000245.1 GCA_005776735.1 Pseudomonadota bacterium | reverse complement strand
GCCGCGGGGGACGCGGCGGTGTCGGGGCCCACCCCGTAGTGGCGCCGGGCGCGGTCGAGCGCCGACTCGGCCTCGAGGTCGGCGACGGCTTCGGCGGCGCCGCCGACCTTGCCGAACAACAGGCGCTCCACCGAGTCGAGCGCAGCGTTGGCCGCCTTCTCGGCGGCGCGGAGCGCGCCCCGCGCGGCCAGCTCCGCGGCGCGGGCGGCGGCCTCGTCGCTGAGCTTCGCGGCCGCGCTGGGCTCGGGTGTGGGGGGCTTCTCGGCTTTGGGATCGGCCATGTGGCGACGTAGCCGGAGGGCGGCCCGGCGTCCGCCTGCGCCGGTTATGACGCGGCCGTGACACGGTTCGTGGACCCCACCGAGACCGAGGCGCCCGACCCGGCGCTCCGGCCCCGCCGCCTCGATGACTACGTCGGGCAGGATCGTGTCAAGGACAACCTGCGCGTCTACGTGCGCGCGGCGCTCCAGCGGGGCGAAGCGCTCGACCACGTGCTCCTGAGCGGGCCGCCCGGCCTCGGCAAGACGTCGCTCGCCAACATCGTGGCCGAAGAGCTCGGCGTCACGATGCGGACGGCGGCCGGCCCCACGCTCGAGCGCGGGGGCGACCTCGCCGCCATCCTCACCAACCTCGGCCCCCGCGCGGTGCTCTTCAGCGACGAGATCCACCGCCTCAACCGCGCGGTCGAAGAGATCCTCTACCCCGCGATGGAGGACTTTCACCTCGACATCGTCATGGGGTCCGGCCCCGGCGCGTCGAGCGTGCGCATCCCGGTTCAGCGGTTCACGCTCATCGGGGCCACCACGCGCTCCGGCATGCTCACGAGCCCGCTGCGGGCCCGGTTCGGCATCCACGCGGTGCTCGACTTCTACACGCCCGACGAGCTCAAGCTCATCCTGTTGCGCAGCGCCGACCGCCTGCGGCTGGACATCGAGGACGCCGCCGCCACTGAGCTCGCGTCGCGGTCGCGCGGCACGCCCCGCATCGCCAACCGCCTCCTGCGCCGCCTGCGCGACTTCGCGCAGATCGAGGCGAACGGTCGCATCACGCTGGAGCTCACGCGCACCGCGCTCTTGCGCCTGGAGGTCGACGCGCAGGGCCTCGACGCGATGGACCGCAAGATCCTCCACACCATCGCCTTCCGGTTCGACGGTGGGCCGGTGGGCCTGAACAACCTCGCGGCGGCGATCGGCGAAGAGCCCGACACCATCGAGGAGGTGTACGAGCCCTTCCTCATCCGTGAGGGACTGATGCAGCGTACGCCGCAGGGCCGGGCGCTCACGAGCGGGGGGGCGGCCATGGTCGGCTTCCACGGGAAGGGGCTCTTCGCGCGATGATGGCCCTGGTCCTGGTCGCCTGCGCGGCCGCCAAAGCACCTCCGCCCGTGGTGCTGCGCTTCGGGGACGCGTCGCTGCGGGTGCGCGTCGCCGACGAGCCCAGCGAGCGGAGTCGGGGGCTCATGGGCGTGACCGACCTCGGCCCCGACGAAGGGATGCTCTTCGTCTACCCCGAGCCGTCCGCCCGCTACTTCTGGATGAAGGACACCCCGACCGCGCTGAGCATCGTGTTCTGCGACGCCGAGGGCGTGGTGCTCACCATGGCCGACATGGCCCCGCTCGACGCGACGCTCACCCCCTCCACCCACCCGGTGCTCTACGCGATCGAGGCCCACCAGGGCTGGTTCGTCGACCACGGGGTGCGCGTCGGCGACCGCGTCGCGGGCCTGCCGCCCCGGGCGCCGAAGTGAGCGTGCAGCACACCCTCGCCCGGTCGCTCGTGGTGAGCGGCGTGGCCCTGCGCAGCGGCGCGGCGTGCCGGGTGGTCCTGTGCCCCGCGGCACCCGGTACCGGCGTGGTCTTCGTCGTGGCCGGCCACGAGGTGCCCGCGCACGTCGAGCACGTCGTCGACGCCCTGCTTGCCACCACCCTCGGGCGGGGCGGCGCCCGGGTCGCGTTGGTCGAGCACCTGCTCGCCGCCGCGCTCGGCGCCGGCGTGGACAACCTGCGCGTCGAGCTCGATGGCGACGAGGTCCCGGTGCTCGACGGCGGGGCGCTCGGGTGGCTGGGCGCGTTCGCCCGCGCCGGCCGCAGCGCCCAGGGCCAGGCGGTCCGGGCGTGGACGGTGGCCGAGCCGGTGCGGGTCGAGGCCGGCGCCTCGCATGCCACACTCCTGCCGGCGTCGGCGTTGCACCTCGACATCACCGTCGACTTCCCCCATCCGGCCATCGGCGCGCAGCGGTGGGCGGGCGACCCGGTGGGGGCGTTCGGCGCCGAGCTGGCCTGGGCGCGCACCTTCGGCTTCCGGCGCGACGCGGAGCGCCTCCAGGCCGCGGGGATCGCCCGCGGCGCGTCCCTGGACAACACGCTGGTCTTCGACGACGAGGGCGTGATGAACGCCGGCGGCCAGCACCACCCCGACGAGGTGGTCCGCCACAAGGCGCTCGACGCGCTCGGCGACCTGGCGCTCCTCGGGGGGCGCCCGTGTGTGCGGTTGGTGGCGCACCGCGGCGGCCACGCGCTGCACCACGCGTTGCTCCACGCCGCCCGATCGCGGCTGGTCTGGGCGGCGCCTGCGGCCCGTCCGCTCGTCGGGTCGGGGCTCGACGGCGCCGCGGTCAGCCGTCGTCACGCTTGAGGAAGCGCTGGATGGTCTTGCGGTCGACCTCGGCCGTGCGCGCCGCCGCCGAGATGTTTCCCGCGTGCGCCGCGAGCAGGGCGCCGAAGTAGGCCTCGTCGAACGGCTCGACCCACAGGCGCTTGGCCTCGGCGTACGCGAGCTCGTGCCGCACGGGCGGCCCGCTCCCGCCGGCGGCGGGCCGGTCCGGAGCCGCGCGGGCGCCGACGCCGAACCCCGGCGGAAGGTCGCCCACCGCGGCGCGCGGCCCGGGGGCGAGCCCGGCCAAGTACCGGCACACGTTCGCCAACTCGCGCACGTTGCCGGGCCACGGGTAGGCCTGGAGGCGCCCGACCAGCTCGGCGTCGAGCTCCAGCGGGGCGCGGCCGGACTCGGCGCGGAACCGACCCACGAAGTGCCGCGCGAGCAGCGGGACGTCGTCGGCCCGTTCGCGCAGGGCGGGCAGGTGCAGGCGCACGACGTTGAGCCGGTGGTAGAGGTCGGCGCGGAAGCGCCCGGCCGCGACCGCCTCCTCCAGCGGGCGGTTGGTCGCGGCCACCACCCGCAGGTCGACCTTGCGGAGGCGGGTGCTGCCGACACGGCGGAACTCGCCCTCCTGCAAGAGCCGCAGGAGCCGGGTCTGCGCGGTGGCGTCGAGGTCGCCGATCTCGTCGAGGAAGAAGGTGCCGCCGTCCGCCTCTTCCACCAGGCCGCGCGGCTCGGCGTCGGCGCCGGTGAACGCAGCGCGCTGGTGGCCGAAGTGCTCGGCCTCG